>NZ_DBMAHT010000060.1:0-11855 GCF_057866825.1 Mailhella sp. | reverse complement strand
ATCCCATTCCGAACTCGGAAGTTAAGCGCTTCATCGCCCATGATACTGCGCACCTTTACGTGGGAAAGTAGGCCGATGCCAAGGTTATCTTTAGAAAGGCTACTGTTCAGGAGCCTTTCGTCGTTTAAAGACCTGCGCTTGCAGAATGCGTTTTGAGGGAAGGAAGATCCGCTCCGGGGGTTCCTTCCCTTTTTTGTTTTCATTCCTTCGGATGGCTGAGGCGGCGGAAGAGGGCGATAAAGAAAATTATCGCGGTGGTTGGCCGCCTGACGGGAGAAATGTTTCAGAGGCTGATCGAGAATCCCCCGCAACATGGGAAGCGACTGAAAAGAAAATTATCGCGGCGGCAGGCAGCGGCAGGGCCGGTTGGCGGAACTTTTCAGAGAAATACCGAGAGCCTCCCTCAACATCCGCAACATTGGGCTTTCCTGTCTGGAAAAATGATGTTTTTTTCTGCTCGCCTCCGGGGGGAGATTTTTCAGGCGGAAGCGTCCGCACAAGGAAAACTCCCGCAGTGGCGGAGCCGGTTGGAGGAAATAAAACAGGGCAGCGTTTTCTCATCTTGTGCAGGCGAGGCATCGCCGGACATGTTTTTTTTATAATGTACTCGTGAAAGGGACAGGAGGCTTCGGCAAGGCAGGAGCGGGTTCAATCCTTCAGCGACATCCGTCAGTTGATCCATAAAAATCTGCGTTTTTCTCAGCCAGAAACTCCATAAACTTGCATCAGGCTTTGAACGCTCTTAAAAAGAGCGCAACAGGACACGGGGAGCGGTCTTTTGTCATGCAAATTTTTTTCCCCTTTGGGAGAATTTCGTGGATGCTCAGAGCATGTTCTGACAGAGACAAAAGTCGATCTGGTTGCCATTATTTGTTTTTTTGACTAACGTCACCTTCCATACCGTTTCCACGACGAGGCCTTGCGTCGTGCGGACGGAAAGAGCTTGCGGTATTTCAGGGCCTGAAGGCTGACGCTTCATGCGTTTTGCAGCGGTTCACATAGCGTCGTCTTTGCCTGTTCACAGCAGCCGACGTCGCGTCGGCCTGCCGTCAATACAAAAGCATATCGGGAGCGGTTATGAACATCGTTTCTTCTGTCGTCGAAGTCAGAGCGCAGGTCAAAGAATGGCGTCGTCTGGGCCTGAGCGTCGGTCTTGTTCCTACCATGGGCTATCTCCATGAAGGACATAAGAGCCTTATCGTTCGGGCGGTTGCGGAAAATGATCGCGTCGTGGTCAGCGATTTCGTCAATCCCACGCAGTTCGGCCCTCATGAGGATCTGGCGAACTATCCCCGCGATATTGATGCGGACAGCCGCCTTTGCGAAGCGGCCGGCGCGCATCTGATTTTTCATCCCCGTCCCGAAGATATGTACGCGTCCGATTTCTGCACCTGGGTCGACATGACCGGACTGACGGACGGCCTGTGCGGCAAAAGTCGTCCCGGCCATTTTCGCGGCGTGTGTACGGTGGTGAGCAAGCTTTTTAATATTGTTGCTCCCGACAGGGCGTATTTCGGACAAAAGGACGCCCAGCAGCTTGCCGTCATTCGTCGCATGGTCCGCGATCTCAACTTTGATGTGGAGATCATCGGCTGCCCCATTGTGCGCGAGGCGGACGGGCTGGCCAGAAGTTCCCGCAACACCTACCTCAATGCGGAAGAGCGGCAGGCGGCCGTCGTGCTGAGCCGCGCCGTGACGCTCGGCAGAACCATGATGGAGCAGGGAGAACGCCGTGCCGAGACGGTGCTTTCCGCCATGCGGAAGATGTTGGAGAGCGAGCCCCTGGCCCGTATCGACTATGTGGAAATGGTGGACGCTTCTTCCATGCAGCCCGTGGCTGAAATCCGGGGGCCGGTGCTTTGCGCCATTGCCGTGTACATCGGCAAAACCCGCCTCATCGACAACGTTGTTTTTGAAGGCTAGAACATGCTGCTGACGATGCTGAAAGGCAAAATTCATCGGGCGGTGGTGACGCAGGCAGAGCTTGATTACGTGGGCAGCATCACCATCGACGAGCAGCTTATGGAGGCGGCAGGCATTCAGGAATACGAAAGGGTGCAGGTCGTCGACGTGAACAACGGACAGCGCCTTGAAACCTATGCCATTGCCGGTGAGCGGAACAGCGGGGTGGTATGTCTGAACGGTGCGGCTGCGCGCTTGGTGCAGCCGGGAGATATGGTCATCATCATGGCCTACGCGCTCATGCAGCCGGAAGAGGTTCGTGCCTTCAGGCCGAAGGTCGTTTTCGTGGATTCGCTCAACAGGGTGGTCCGTGTCGCCGACTATGAAAAGCACGGCAGTCTTGCGAACGTGTAACTGATCTGCCCTAAAGACAAGGCCGGACATTCTGCCGAACATGTCCGGCCTTGTCCTTATCCTTTTATGGAGATGACATATGTTGTTTTTCAGGCGGCTCAGCATGCTGCTGGCCCGACATATAGGCGTCCTCATACTGTTCTGTTCCGCTCTGGCCTGGATGCATCCCCCGCTGTTTGCCTGGACTGTGCCGCACACGTCGCTTTTTCTTGCCGTCATCATGTTCGGCATGGGGCTTTCCATAAGTCCGGAGAATTTTCGGGCCGTGTGGCAGCGCCCCGGAGCTCTGGCGGCGGGCTGTGCGGCGCAGTTTTGCGTGATGCCTCTGCTTGCCTGGGGCCTGGCGGAGCTTTTTTCCCTGGAGCCGGAACTGGCCCTCGGGGTTATTCTTGTGGGCTGTGCGCCGGGCGGAACGGCGAGCAACGTCATCACGTATCTTGCGCGCGGCGACGTGGCGCTTTCGGTGAGCATGACGGTGGTATCCACGCTTCTTGCGCCCGTGCTGACGCCGCTTCTGGTCTATCTGCTTGCAGGGAGCCGGGTGGACGTGTCCTTTCCGGCCATGATGGCCTCGGTTATGAACATTGTTCTGGCTCCCGTGCTGACGGGGCTGTTTTTGCGGAGGGCGGCGTGGGGCCTGGTGCGCCGATGCGTGGATTTTTGTCCACTCGTTTCCGTGAGCGGCATTGTGCTCATTGTGGGCGGCATTGTGGCCGTCAACGCGGACAAGATTGCCGAGAGCGGCCTGCTGGTGCTTTTGCTGGTCTTCCTGCATAATGGAGCAGGGCTTTTGCTCGGACTCGGCATAGCCGCGCTTTTCGGCATGAACTACGCCGGAAGAACGGCCGTGGCCGTGGAAGTGGGCATGCAGAACAGCGGACTGGCCGTGGCGCTGGCAGCGGCGAATTTTTCCGGTTTTCCTCTGGCCACGCTGCCGGGGGCGCTGTTCAGCGCGTGGCAGAATATTTCCGGCGCTCTTTTTGCGGGCTGGAGGCGAAGAGCGGGGAAGGACGACGAATTTCTTTCCGACGCGGCAGACGCGTCATGATTCAGGGAACACTGCGACAGAGGATTGACATATGCGCGGAGCGTTCAGACAGGCCGACCGGGAAGCCTTGATTACGTTTGGTCTTTACATCTTCTTTTTCGTGTGGTGGACGGCCTTTGCCTTCGGCCTCGGCTCGGGCGATCCGGAGGAATACAGTTATGTGTTCGGTCTGCCGGCATGGTTTTTTTACAGCTGCGTGCTGGGGTACCCCGTCATGACGCTGATTTTGTGGATCGTGGTCCGGCGCTTTTTTGCCGACATTCCTCTTGATGAGAACAGGAATGACGAAAACATCGACGAGGAGAAGCGTTCATGAGTATGGCACTTGTTCCTCTTGTCGGCTATCTGGTTCTGACGATTCTTCTGGCCGTGTGGGCGCAGCGGCAGGCCAGAAAGGGCAACGGAAGCGGTTTTATTGAAGAATACTTCATAGGCGGCCGAACCATGGGCGGCTTTGTGCTGGCCATGACCATCATTGCCAGCTACACCAGCGCAAGCAGCTTTGTGGGCGGCCCCGGCGTGGCCTACAAGCTGGGCCTCGGATGGGTGCTGCTGGCCATGATTCAGGTGCCCACCACGTTTCTTACGCTCGGCGTTCTCGGCAAGCGCTTTGCCATGGTCGGGCGCCGCATTCATGCCGTGACCATTACGGATTTTCTTTACGCCAGGTATCGGAGCGACGCGGTGGTCATTCTGTGTTCCGTGGCGGTGCTGATCTTTTTTGCGGCGTCCATGATTGCACAGTTCATCGGCGGGGCCCGCGTGTTTCAGGCGGTGACCGGCTATCCGTATGAAGTGGGTCTGGCGCTGTTCGGCATTACGGTCGTGCTGTACACCACCGTGGGCGGATTCCGGGCCGTGGCCGTGACGGACGCCTTGCAGGGCGTGGTCATGCTGATTGCCTCCGTGGTCATTCTTTTTGCCGTGGTTCGGGCCGGCGGCGGCATGGAACAGTGCATTCAGACGCTGAAAGGCATTGACCCCGGCCTGATTTCTCCTTCCGGCGCGGGCGACAGCATTCCGGCTCCCATGCTCTTTTCCTTCTGGATTCTGGTGGGACTCGGCATTCTCGGCCTGCCGCAGACCACGCAGCGCTGCTTCGGATACAAGGATTCGCGCTCCATGCACGACGCCATGATCATGGGCACGCTCATCATCGGTTTTCTTCTGCTGTTCATGCATCTGTCGGGCGTTCTGGGGCGCGCCGTCATGCCCGGACTTACGTCCGGCGATCTCATCATTCCGTCGCTCATTCTTGATCTTCTGCCGCCGTTCTGGGCGGGCGTGTTTGTGGCCGGTCCGCTTGCGGCCATCATGTCCACGGTGGACACCATGCTGCTTCTGGTTTCCGCGTCCATCATCAAGGATCTCTACATCCGTTATCGGCTCAGGAACGACGCGTCGAAGATATCGGCCTCGAAAATAGGACGCATGAGCTTCTGCTGCACGCTGGCCGTGGGCGTGCTGGTGTTTCTCGCTTCGTTTGATCCGCCGGATCTTCTGGTCTGGATCAATCTGTTTGCTTTCGGCGGCCTGGAAGCCGTGTTTCTCTGGCCCATAGTGCTCGGCATGTACTGGAAAAAGGCCAACGCGTCGGGCGCTCTCTGGTCCATGGTGATCGGGGTGACGGTGTTCGTGCTGCTTTCCGTGTTCAAGGTTCCGCTGGGCGGGGTGCATGCCATCGTGCCGACGTGCGTTGTTTCTCTGCTGGCGTTCTGGCTGGGGAATCTTCGGGGCCGTGCCGTGCCCGACGAGGTGACGCGGCTGTTCTGGGAAGACTGAGTTCCCGGAAATTTTTTCGGATGCCTGGACGGGGGCGTTTTGCAGGAGTGCTGCAAAACGCCCCCGTTGCGTATTAAAGCGTTGCAAATGGCTCTTGCAATGCCGTCTCCGGCTTCTTCCGCAACAAATAATTTTTGTAGCTCGCCTCATCATTGGTAAAAATATTTGTTGGACTTTATTTTACCATATGTGCATTGCTGAGATATTATAATGGTTAATGCGGAGGAAGCATGAGCATAGATTTCAGGGTGAGACCGCCTATTCCAAGTTATAGGACGGCGGAGTTCTACAACAATATTGAAGACGTCACGCAGCGTGCGGCGCGCTTCGGCATGCACATTTCCCCCTGCGCTCGCACCTTTTCCATGGAAGATCTCATAGCGGAAATGGACAGCTGCAACGTGACGCAGGCCGTGGTTCCCATCCGCAAGGGATGCGGGGGAAACAACGAAGATTTGCTGGATCTGTTTGAACGCTGGCCCGGCCGCTTCATCGGCCTTGCGGGCATTGCTCCGCTCATGGGCATGGACGAGGCCATGGCAGAGCTCGACCGGTATGTGATTCACGGCCCCTGCGCGGGCATCGCTCTGGAGCCGGCCTTTGATCCCGAGCACTGGAAGGTGGACGATCCCCGGGTGTTTCCTCTGTATGAGCGCTGCCAGGAAGCAGGCGTGCCCGTGGTGTTCACCTACGGCGGCATTTTTACTCCCGGTCTTGAGTACTATACGCCTCTGGCCCTGGACAAGGTGGCCGGAACCTTTCCCCGCATGCGCATGGCGCTCAGCCACGGCGGTTGGCCGTTTGTGACGGAAGTGTGCGAAATTGCATTCAATCGCGGCAATGTCTATATTGCTCCGGATATGTACATGCTCAATGCCCCCGGCAGCAGCGACTACATTACGGCGGCCAACGGACTGCTTTACGACAGAATGATCTTTGCTTCCGCCGCGCCCATCATTTCCATGGCGGACGCGGAGCGGCACTGTCGTTCCTGCGGCGTGAGGGCGGAGCGGCTTCCGTATCTCATGGAGGAAAATGCCCGTCGTTTTCTCGGGCTGTAGTTCCTTTTCCCGAAGCGCTGGTGTCCGGCAGGAAAAGGAGAGTCCATGAGACTGGAACAGCTTTCTTCGTTTCTTGAGGTTGCCAAGCACAGTTCTCTGGCCAGTGCCAGCAGAAATCTGCACATGACGCAGCAGGCGCTGAGCGCCTCCATCAAAAACATGGAGACGGAACTCGGCGTGACGCTGCTTCGCCGTTCGTCGCGGGGCGTGGCCCTCACGTCGGAGGGGCGGCAGCTTCTGGCCTTTGCAGCGGACGTCATTCCCCGATACCGGGAACTGACCGCCGGATTCACGTCCGCAAGCGGCGACTGCCTTCGCGGCACGCTGCGCGTGTACGTGAACACGGCGTTTTATCTGGCAAGGCTGTTCAGTATTGTGGAGCGCTACTGCGCGCTATCCGCGCGTGCGGGTGGTGACCTCGACGCTCAACGCCGACGGCATCCGCGAACGGATGCTGAGTCCCGCGGAACCGGACACGTACAGCATCGGCATTCTTAATGTACCCGTCACCGCGGAGGGGCGTCCGGATCCGTCGTTTCTTGCCGACGAGCGTCTGACGTTTCACCCCCTGGCCGAGGGCGGGTATCACGCCTGCGTGGGGCAGACGCATCCTCTGGCGCGGCGTCGTTCCGTTTCACTGCGCAGGCTCATTCGGGAACCGATCATAGGCGGGGCGGCCGACGAAATGTGCAATACGCCCCTCTATTCTCTGCTTTCCCGCTACGGCAGGCCCAACATCGTGCTTGCCACGACATCGCTGAATCTTTGGAGTCACTCCATAGCCAACAATGTGGGCATAGGCTTTCTGCACGACATCTTCCTTGACGGCGCCGAACCTTTCCGGACCTACCTTCAGGGAATAACGACCATCGACATCAGAGAAAGCATGACCGCCGTGACGGGCTATCTGCTGAACGGAGAGCCTGGAGAGATTCTCAAATCGTTTATTTCGTTCCTTCCGAGAGGAAACGAAAAGGAGACATGATTGTGCATGCATCTGCAGTGAAATCCAGAGACAACTACTGGATTCATACCGTCATATATTTTCTGCTGACCTTCGGCTTTCGTTATATTCCCTTCGACGGCATTTCGCCGTTCGGCATGTCCATTCTCGGGGTGTTCATCGGCCTGCTGTACGGATGGACGTTCATAGGCTTCATCTGGCCCAGCATGCTGAGCATTTTTTCTCTGGGCCTGTGCGGATTCTTCAAAACCCCTCAGGACGCCTTTGCCAGCGCCTTCAGCAATCATCTGGTCATCTTCATGCTGCTCGTGCTGGTGTTCACGTCGTTCTGCGAAAAAAGCGGCATCAACAGAAAGATGTCGAGCTGGTTTTTGAGCCGCAAATGTCTGGTGGGGCGGCCGTGGACGTTCACGTTCATGGTGCTTGTCGGCTCTTTTGTGGTGAGCTTTCTTGTGGACGGCAACGCCGTGGTCTTTCTCGTGTGGAACCTGCTCTACAGCATTTTTGAGGAAACGGGCTACAAGAAAGGCGAACGCTATCCCGCGTTCCTTTGCGCGGGCGTGGCCATCACCGCCGTGCTTTCCTTCGGCTGCAAGCCCTGGTGCAACGTGTGCATTCTGGCCATCGGCGCGCTGGAATCCTCGTCCAAGGGCGCGCTGACCCTTGACTATCTCACCTTCATGGCCGTGACCATTCCGCTGTGCCTGCTCTTTGTGGTGGCGTATTTTCTGGTGATGAAATATATTTTCCGCCCGGACGTGAGCAAGCTCATGAATCTTTCCGAGGAATATCTGGAAAGCATGCGCCGCGAACTCAAGCTGAACACGCGGGAAAAGGTGGCTGCGGTTGCGCTGGTGGTGTTCATGGCGCTCATGCTCATTCCCAACCTCATGCTGGGCAATGCCGGAGCTCTGGGCATGCTCGGCAAGTTCAACTTTCTTTCGGCCGTGGCGGTGGTGCTCATTGCGCTGTGCGTCATGCGTCTGGAAGGTCGGCCCATTCTGGACTTCGACGTCTGCGCCCGCGACGGCATACACTGGAACGTGTTCTGGATTACGGCGGCGGCCATTCCCGTGTCCGCGGCGGTGAGCAGCGACGCGGCGGGCATCACCGCGTGGCTGGCCTCCGTCATGAGCTCGAGCCTTGAGGGCACGAGCGTGGTGGCCTTCCTGATTCTGTTCTCCCTCATCATCAACGTGGCCACGCAGTTCACGCACAACGTGAGCCTGGTGCTCATCGCCGTGCCCATCGGCTATCAGGTGAGCCAGATGCTCGGCCTGAATCCCGTGGCGCTCACGGTGCTGGTCATCATTGCCGCGGCCTGCGCCTACGCCACGCCTGCGGCGTCCACCTGCGCGGCCATCATGTTCTCCAACGTGGAGTGGATAGGCGTGCGGACGGCCTTCAAGGCCGGATCGTTTGCCGTGCTGGCCGGACTTCTGTTCCTGTTCGTGTTCGGCTTCCCCGTCATCGGCATGGTGTACGGTTTCAGCATGTAGCGTGAACGCCGGAAGCGGCCGGTTTTGACGGCTTCCGGCAACGACAAACGACGCAGAGGTGTGACCATGAAAATATTCGACATGCGCATTCGTCCGCCCTTCCGCAGCATCTGCGAAGGGATGTTCAACAATCCCGGCCGGGAGCTTTTCGAGCCGGAATCCTTTGCCCGGCGCTTCGGCATGACCATAGGCGAATCGGCGAGGCAGAAGTCCATGAATCTTTTCATCAGGGAGATGGACGAGGCCGGCATAGTCGCCGGCGCGGTGCTGATACGCAAATCCACGGGCATGGATAATGCCGATCTTGAAGAGCTGAACCGGCTCTGGCCGGGGCGCTTTGTCGGCGTGGCGGGCATTGATCCGCACGACGCCGGAGCGCTTGACGAAATCGACCGTTTTGTGCTGCACGGCTCGGCCCGGGCCGTGCTGGTGGAGCCGGGCTTCTGCCGTCCGGCGCTCCGGGCGGACGACAGGGCCGTGTATCCCATCTACGAAAAGTGCCAGGCGGCGAACATTCCCGTGTTCATTTCGTTCGGCGGATTCGTGGCCCCGGATCTCAGCTACACCGATCCCATGATCATCGAACGTGTGGCGCTGGACTTCCCCAAACTGAAGCTGGTCATTGCCCACGGCGGCTGGCCCAACGTCGGCGGCATCTGCCATGTGGCCTTTGAGCGCGAGGGCGTGTATCTGGCCCCGGATCTCTACACCATGAACGTGCCGGGCAACCGGGAGTATCTGGATGCGGCCAACTACCTTATTCCGGAAAAGTTTCTGTACGGTTCGGCGTATCCGTGCGTGGATGTGCGGCAGGCCGTGGAATACTATAAGCACTGGGGGCTGCGCCCGGAAGTGATGGAAGGCGTCATGTACGGCAATGCCGCGCGTCTTCTTGGTTTGGACGACTAGCGTTTTCGTTTCGGACGGCAAAAAGGGCCGGATGTTCTATGAAGAACATCCGGCCCTTTTTGCGCGTGCTGCGCGGAGGCTCAGAGCGCGCGGATGTCGCTGATGAGCGCCTCGACGGCCTCTTCGGACGTGGCCCAGCTCGTGCAGAAGCGCACGGCGCTGTGCGCTTCGTCCATGTGCTGCCAGAAGCCGAAGGAATATTTGTCGGCAAGGCGTTTGAGATCGGCGTCGGGCACTATGGGAAACTGCTGATTGGTGAAGGAATCGTAGAGCAGCGGCCAGCCCTTTTCCGTGAAGGCCTGCCGCAGGCGCATGGCCAGCTTGTCGGCGCGCTCGGCAATGCGGAAGTACAGATCGTCCCGGAACAGGGCGGCGAACTGGATGCCGAGCAGCCTGCCCTTGGCGAGCATGGCTCCGCGCTGCTTCATGAGGTAGCGGAAATCCTTTTTCAGGGCGGGGGAGGCGATGACCACGGCTTCGCCGAAGAGCGCGCCCACCTTGGTGCCGCCTATGCTGAAAACGTCGCACAGGCGGGCGTAGTCGGCGAGCGTCAGGTCGCTTGCCTGGGACATGAGGCCGTAGCCCATGCGCGCGCCGTCCACGAACAGGGGCAGGCAGAGTTCGCGGCAGGCGCGGCTGATCTCTTCCAGTTCGGCTTTGGAGTACAGCGTGCCGGATTCCGTGGGCGAGGAGAGGTACACCATGCCCGGCTGCACCATGTGTTCGTGGGAGTCGTCGGCAAAGTGCCGGGCGCAGGCTTCGCGAATCTGTCGGGCGCTTATTTTGCCGTCCTTTGCGGGCAGCGCCAGCACCTTGTGGCCGGTGGCCTCCACGGCGCCGGTTTCATGCACGTTGATGTGGCCGTTGTCGGCACAGAGCACGCCCTGCCAGGGACGGAGCGCGGATTCGATGACGATGAAGTTCGTCTGCGTGCCGCCGACCAGAAACTGCACGTCGGTCCCGGGCGCGGCGCAGGCGGCGCGAATGAGGTCCCGCGCTTCGTCGCAGTAGTGGTCTTCGCCGTAGCCGGGCGTCTGTTCGAGATTGGTTTTGGCAAGAAGTTCCAGAATGCGCGGATGCGCGCCTTCTTCATAATCCGATTCAAAACGAAGCATGGGGTGTCATCTCCTGTTTTCCAGTCGCTTCCAGCGGCAGAGCACCCTTTCGGCGACGTGGCAGATTTCATAGACGGCAAGGCCGAGCAGGCTCATGGACAGAATGCCGCAGAACATTTCGAGCTGATCGCCGCGGCCCCAGGCGTCCATGATGAGAAAGCCGAGACCGCGCTGCGTGGCGAAGGATTCGGCCATGAAGAGCACGGCCACGGCGGTGCCGCTGCTGACCTTGAGGGCCGTCATGGCGCTGGGCAGGGCGGCGGGCACGAGCACGTGGCGCACCAGCTGCGCCGCGGTGCCGCCGAGGGTTCGGAAGGCGTCGAGATAGCGGGCGTCGAGCTGGCGGATGCCGTCTCGCGTGACCACGAGAATCTGATAGCCGGTGGTCAGGGTGATGATGAGAATTTTGGAAAGCTCTCCCAGGCCGAACAGCGTGAGGAACACGGGCAGCAGCACGATTTTGGGCAGGGGATAGGTAAGGAAGACCATGGGCGAAACATAGCGGTCGATGCGTCTGCGGTAGCCGAGCAGAATGCCCAGCGGAAAGGCGATGAGAAAGGCCAGCGCCATGGCAGCGGCCACGCGGAACGCGCTGCTTCGGATGTGCTCCTGCATGACGGAATCGCCGAGAGACTGCATCCAGGCGTCGAGCACGTCGAGCGGCGCGGGCAGAAGATACGGGCCGAGCGCCCACGCGCCTGCCTGCCAGAGCAGAAGCAGGGCGAAAAAGGCCACGACGTAGCGGAAGAGAATGTCGAGAATCTTCATGACTGCGCCGCCTCCGCGCTGCGGGAGTCCGGATCTTCCAGCACCTCATGAACGCTTCGGATGAGGGAAAAGTAGGTATCGCTGTTCCGGCAGGAGGCGTCGCCGAAACAGGGATTTTCCAGCCACAGCTTTTTTGTGGCCGGGCGACCGCCGAGCACCATGATGTAGCGGCCGAGAAAGACGGCTTCCGCCACGTTGTGGGTGACCAGCATGAAGCTCATGCGCCGGCGCTGCCAGACGTGCAGAAGCAGATTTTGCAGATGCTCGCGGGTGATGGCGTCGAGCGCGGCAAAGGGTTCGTCCATGAGCAGAAGGTCGGGGCGGGAGACGAGGGCGCGGCCGATGGCCACGCGCTGGCGCTGGCCGCCGGAAAGCTGCACCGGAAAGCGCTGC
>NZ_DBMAHT010000059.1:0-12039 GCF_057866825.1 Mailhella sp. | reverse complement strand
GTTTCCTCCTTCCCCCGCTCATCTCCCCTACTTCCTGCATTCCTCAACAAAGTTTTTTGCCCAGTGGGGGACGGCGGGGGCGAAGAGGTGCGTCCAGCAGGCGAAGGTGCGGCGAACGAGCAGGCCGTCGCAGTGCGTGCCGTGTTCTTCGTACATGCCCGTGCCCGGGGACAGGGTGAGGCAGCAGGACGGGCGCTGATTATCGGGCCATTCGCAGCGGGAGTAATGGAATTCGTGTCCGCGCCACACGCTGCCCATCGGGTGGAAGGGATTCTCCGCAACCACGCGGGCCGTGACGTAGCCGAGGCCCTGCGGGCGGCGGTAGAAACGGGGACGTGCAGGCAGAAGACCGGCCATGGGGTGCTCGCCGTCGTCGAGGAGCAGGGCGCTGCCGAGCAGCATGAAGCCGCCGCATTCGGCGTAGATGGGCCGATTTGCCAGCGACAGCGCGCGGATCTCTTCGAGATGGGGCGAGGCGCTGATGGCGTCGGCAAACAGTTCCGGGTATCCGCCGCCGAGGTAGAGGCCGTCGAGCTGCGGCCAGGGGGCGTCGTCGAAGAGATCCAGGCGGACAAGGTCGGCACCCGCGTCGCGCAGCGCCTCAAGATTCTCTTCATAGTAGAACCACATGGCTCTGTCCTGCACGTAGCCTATGCGGGGGCGTCCGGCGGGAACGTTCTTCGGCGTGTCGTCTTCGGAAATATCGGGAAGCGGCGGCGCGGTACGCGCAAGGGAGAGAAAAACGCCCGCATCGGTGTGTTCTTCCAGCGTGTCGGCCAGCTTGTCGAGCACGGCGTGAAGGGAAGGATCGGCCGTGTTCAGGGAGAGGCCCATGTGCCGCTCAGGCAGAGGATTGCTGCCGAGGCGGGGAAGAATGCCGAGCACGGGAATGTCGGTATAGCTTTCGATGGCCCGGCGCAGCATGGAGCCGTGACGCTCTCCGGCCACGTTGTTCAGAATGACGCCCGCAAGGTGCAGATTCTTCTCGAAATTCGCCATGCCGGAAACGATGGCCGCCGCGGTGCGGGTCATTTTGGCGCAGTTCATGGTGAGCACCACGGGGGCTTTCAGAAGCTGCGCCACATGCGCCGTGGAACAGGAACCCTGAAGGTCGCGTCCGTCGAACAGGCCGCGGTTGCCTTCAATGACGGCGATGTCGGGCCTGCGCCGGGCGCAGACGCGGCAGAACTGACGTGTGAGGGCCTCGTCGCTCAGAAAGTACGGGTCAAGGCAGGCGGCAGGTTGTCCCGCAGCCAGGGAGAGCCAGGCGTAGTCGATGTAGTCCGGCCCTTTTTTGCAGGGCTGCACGGAGAGTCCCCGCCGGGTGAAGAGGCGGGAAAGCCCGAGAGAAACCAGAGTTTTGCCGCTTCCGCCGGAGAGTCCGGAAATGACGAGTCGAGGCTGCTGCATGGGAAGAAAAGGAAAAAAAGGTAAGGAAAAAGGGGAAGATCCCGAAAGATCTTCCCCTTGAAGTTCCAGCTTGCTGGAAAGGTGCCGTGGGCCGCCTAGAAAGCGGCCCGTCGGAGTCCCGCCGAGGCGGGGGCGATATTATTCGCCTTCTTCAGTGGCACCCTGCTTGCCGGCGCCCTTGAGGCCGTACATGGTGGTGGAACCGGAGGACCAGTAAGCCACCTTTTCGTCGTCCACCAGAGCGGTGAGGACGTTCTTGACCTTGCGGGGGCTGGCGCCGGGGAACAGTTCGAGGAACTGGTTGAAGTAGAACTTGGTCTTGGCGCCGGGCTTGCTGGTCTTTTCGACGAGCCAGTTGTACACCAGGGCCTTGTCTTCTTCGGTCACGCCGGCGGCAGAGGCTTCAGCGTGGGCTTCGGCGCCCTTGTAGGCTTCGGCGGCCAGTTCAGAGAACTTGAACTGGGTGGACTGACGCCAGCTGAAGTAGGCCTGTTCGCGGAAGTCGTCGATGAGCTGGGGGGTGAATTCCAGGTCGGTGAGTTCGAAGAACTTTTCCCAACCGATACGTTCAGCCCAGTCGCCCAGACGTTCGTACTTGTGAGCGTTTTCGGCGTAGACGTCGAGGATGCGCTTCACAGTGGCGCACAGCGTAGGCCAGCGGGGCGGTTCGTTTTCGATGTAGGAAACGACAACCTTGGAGAACTTGGGACGGCTGATGCGGTTGGAGATCTTACCGCCGACCATGATGATCACACCGTCGCCTTCGCCATCGGAGATGGGCAGGGCGGGGCACATGGTGTAGCAGTTACCGCAGTACATGCAGCGTTCCTTCTTGATGGCCACGGTGTTGATCTTCTTGCCGTTGAAGTCTTCCTTGGCGGGACGCACGGCGGCCACGGGGCAGGCGGCGACGGCCAGAGGAATTTCGCAGAGCTGATCAACCCATTCCTGGTCGATCATCGGGGGCTTGCGATGGATGCCCACGATGCCGATGTCGGACACATGCACGGCGCCGCACATGTTGAGGCAGCAGGCCAGGGAGATGCGCACGGGGGCGGGCAGACGATGGTTCTGGAAGTCGGAGAACACGGTGTCCATCAGAGCCTTCACCGGGCCGGAGGCGTCGGTGGCGGGGGTGTGGCAGTGCAGCCAGCCCTGCGTGTGGATGATGTTGGTGACGCCGGCACCGGTGCCGCCGATGGGGAACTTGTAGGAACCGGCAGCGAACTTGCGGGAAGCCAGGTCTTCCTTGAGGGCCTTGAGGGTCTCAAGGTCGGTGACCATGAATTCCACGTTGGAACGGGTGGTCCAGCGAACGTGGCCGCCGCAGTACTTGTCGGCGATTTCGCAGATTTCGCGGATGTGCACGGTGGTCATGGTACGGGCGCCGCCGCAGCGGACGGTGTACACCTTGTCGCCGCTTTCGGCCACATGCATGAGCACGCCGGGTTCCAGGATTTCGTGGTACAGCCACTTGCCGAAGTTCTTGGCAATGACCTCAGGGAAGAAGGAGTCGTACTTGCGGGGTCCGATATCGGAGATACGACCTTCCATGGGTTTTGCAGGATTGTAACCGGAAGAAATAAAAGCCATTTTTGCTCTCCTCTCTGATTAGCGCAGGTGACGCTGACGGTAAGCAGCGATGTCACGGGTCCAGCCGCCGGGCACTTCCTCTTCCTTGAAGAGAATGTAGGGGTTCGTGCGGGGCGCGATGACGTGCTGAGGAATGGCCGGAATTTCGGTCACTTCAAGCAGCTTCTGGAAGGAGAGACGCTTGATGGTTTCGCCAACACGTTCGCGGTTCTTGCCTTCTTCCATCCACCAGTCCCAGATCTTTTCGATGATGGACTTGATTTCGTCGAAGGGTTCTTCCGCGGGGATGAAGGGAACGAGCAGGGAGCCCATCTGAGCGCCGTCGAGGATGGGGGCCTTGGCGCCGACAAGGATGGAGGCGCCGCGGTCGTCGCCGATGTGCAGAGCGCGGGGCATGGTGTTGATGCAGTGCATGCAGCGCACGCAGTTGGCGGTGTCGATGGACAGCTTGTTGCCGTCCCAGCTCATGCAGTGGGTCGGGCAGAGGTCGATGACTTCCTTCTGGAGGTCGAACTTGCCCCAGTCGCGGCCGGAGTGGGCGCCGGCATTGGGCTTGAAGCCTTCTTCACCGGCCACATAGGCCTTCACGGCTTCCTGGTCGATCTTGATGTCGTCCTTCCAGGTGCCGATGACGGCGAAGTCGGAACGGGCCATGGAAGCCACGCAGCCGTTGGGGCAGCCGTCGAACTTGAACTTGAACTTGTAGGGGAACGCGGGGCGATGCAGTTCGTCCTGGTAGTCCTGAGTCAGCTGATAGCAGGCGAGCTGGGTGTTGTAGCAGGCGTATTCGCAGCGGGACATGCCCATGCAGGCGGCGGGGGTACGCAGGTTGGAACCGGAACCGCCGAGGTCCACTTCCATCTTGTGGGTCAGTTCGTAGAAGATTTCTTCGAGCTGAGGAGTCTGGGTGCCGATGAGCACCATGTCGCCGGTGGAACCGTGCATGTTGGTCAGACCGGAGCCGCGCAGATCCCAGATGTCGCAGATGCCGCGCAGATATTCGGTGCTGTAGAACTTGCCGGAAGGCTGAGCCACGCGGACGGTATGGAAATGGGCCACGCCGGGGAACTTTTCGGGCTGGTCGCAGTAACGGCCGATAACGCCGCCGCCGTAACCGAACACGCCGACGATGCCGCCGTGCTTCCAGTGGGTTTCCTTGTCTTCGTAGGAAAGTTCCATAATGCCCAGCAGGTCCTCGGGAGCGTCGCTGGGAATCTGATAATCCAAGCCCTGAGCGTTTTTAGCTCTGCTTTCGGCAAGCTGCTTGATATCAGATACAAAGCTGGGCCAGGGCCCGGATTCGAGCTGGTCCAACAGGGGGGTTGCATGTTTCGCCATTGCCTTACCTCCACATGGTTGATTATGGGTCTGTCGCTTTGCCAACCAATGAGCCGGAAAAACTTTCCGTTCAGACAGAGCGACCCCTGATACACCAAAACCTGGCCGGATGTGCGAGGGCACAGTACAGTCCCGGCCTTACAGTGTGTACTCCGTACCTACCCTATTTTGAAGTTGAGCACAATAGCTCCGGTTCTGTTCACAAGCCACCCGGGGCCGAGGAATCGCGAAAAAAGCTGAAAATGCTGTATTTTCAATGGGTAAAACATAAAAACGGCCTTTCCTCCCCTTTTTTCGTGCCTGCGGATGGTTCCTGAACGGAACGAGCGCAGGGGTTTTACGAAAAATCGTTTCAGACTCGTTTTTTCAATTCATTGAAATATCAGACTTAAATTTTTATACAAAAATGTTTGAAGCTTGGATGACAAGGCAAAAATCAAGAGAAAAAAAGAACAAGCCAGAGAGGGCGGACCATTTATTTTTTCCTGGAAAGGCCTTCGGCGGGACCGGAGGGCACGGAAAATTTAAAGGAGGCATAATACTTTATTTTTCCAGCATTAACAGATACGATTCCTCATCCCCTATCAAAAGGGCCTGCCAGTTTGAGGCCATATTCGGAGGTACAATGATTCTTTTCAAGAAAAGTTCTGAGCGCAGCCTTCGTCTGGAAGAGAGGGCCGAACCCCAGCTCTACCGCGAACTTTTCCCCTACACCAAGATAGGGCGCATAGGATTCGACGGCACCATCATCACTCCCAGTCCCGCTGATCCCTGCTTCATCACCGACACCACCTTTCGCGACGGCCAGCAGGCCCGACCTCCGTACACGGTGAAGCAGATCGCCCATATTTTCGATCTTCTGCACAAGCTGGGAGGCAAGAGCGGCCTCATTCAGGCTTCGGAATTCTTCATGTACTCGGCCAAGGACCGCAAGGCCATCGACACCTGCCGGGCCCGCGGCTACCGCTTCCCCCGTGTCACGGGCTGGATTCGCGCCAACGAAAACGATCTGCGCATCGCCAGAGACATGGAATTCGACGAAGTGGGCCTGCTCACCAGCGTGTCCGACTATCATATCTACCTTAAATTAGGCAAAACCCGCCAGCAGGCCATGGACGACTATCTGCGCATCGTGGAACGCGCCCTCGAATGGGGCATCGTGCCGCGCTGCCACTTTGAAGACGTCACCCGTGCCGACATCCACGGCTTCTGCCTTCCCTTCGCCGCCAAGCTCATGGAACTCGCCCGCAAGGCCTCCATGCCGGTGAAGATTCGTCTGTGCGACACCATGGGCTTCGGCGTGCCCTACACGGGCGCGGCCCTTCCGCGGTCGGTGCAGCGCATCGTGCGCGCCTTCATCGACGAGGCCGGCGTGCCCGGTCAGTGGCTGGAATGGCACGGTCACAACGATTTCCACAAGGTGCTGGTCAACGGCGTCACCGCCTGGCTCTACGGCTGCGCCTCCGTCAACGGCGCGCTGCTCGGCTTCGGCGAACGCACGGGCAACACTCCCGTGGAAGCGCTGGTCATGGAATACATTTCCCTCACCGGCAACGACGACGTGGCCGACACCACGGTCATTTCCGAAATCGCCGAGTACTTCGCCAAGGAACTCGACTACACCATTCCGCCGAACTATCCCTTCGTGGGCAGCGACTTCAACGCCACGAGCGCGGGCGTTCACGTGGACGGCCTGTCCAAGAACGAGGAAATCTACAACATCTTCGACACGGCCAAGATTCTCAATCGCCCCGTGCCCATCATCATCACCGACAAGTCCGGCCGCGCGGGCGTGGCCTACTGGATCAACAGCAAGCTCGAACTCGACGACAGCCGGAAGGTCACCAAGAAGCATCCCGCCGTGGGGCAGATCTACAACGCCATCATGCAGGCCTACGAGGCCGGACGAAACACCTCGTTCTCCAACAAGGAAATGCTGGCCCTCGTCAAGCAGTACATGCCCGAGCTCTTCGTTTCCGAACTGCAGAAGCTCAAGAGAATCGCCAGTCGTCTGGCTTCGGGCATCATGACCCGTCTGGCCGCGGCCTGCCGCGCAAGCCGCACGGAGCAGGAACGCTGCACCGCCATGCAGAGCTTTGCCGATCACTACCCCTACATCCAGTTCATCACGCTCACCGACGCCAAGGGCAAGCTGCTGCAGGCCGTGGTCACGGATGAGGCCAACGCGCCCAAGTACGGCCATCTGCCCGATCCCGGCTACGACTACTCCGATCGCGTCTGGTTCAAGATGCCCATGCAGGACGGTGAACTGCACGTGACCGACGTGTATCAGTCGCAGTACACCGGCGCGCTCATCCTTTCCGTGTCGCAGGCCGTGACCGACGAGAACGATGAAATCGTGGGCGTGCTCTGCGGCGACATTCAGCTTGAGGAAATCCTCAAGCACACCGAAGATCTGGAAGCCGAAGAAAAGAACGAAGACTCGCAGATGTAGTTTTCCGCCCCTGTGCCGAACACGGGGACATGTCTTTTCGGGGCGGCCTCTGGCCGCCCTTTTCCTGCGGTGACATCCGGCGTTCGGAGCGCCGCGCAAAACACAGCCATGAGGAGCCTCGTCATGCGGCCCATCACCACATCGCTTTTTTCCCTGTTCAAGGTGGGCCCCGGCCCGTCGAGCTCGCACACCATCGGCCCCATGACGGCCGGTCGTCTTTTTTCCTCCACGTGCGCCGAACTTCCCCGCGAAATCCTCGCCCGCGCCTCCCGCATACGGGTGCGCCTCTTCGGTTCGCTGAGCGCCACGGGCGCGGGGCACGGCACCGACGCCGCCGTGCTGGCGGGCCTGCTCGGCGTGAAGCCTGAAGACTGTCCTTCCGGCTACCTGGCACGGCTGTCCGAAGAGCCGCTCAAGGACCACAAGGTGGAACTCGGCGTGGGCAGCGCGCTGGTTTCTCTTGCCGACATCGTTCACGATGCCGTGGTTCACAACTATCCCTACAGCAACACGCTGGTGGCCGAGCTGCTCGACGCCGGCGGCGAAGTGCTGTTCAGCAAGGCCTACTATTCCGTGGGCGGCGGCTTCGTGCAGTGGGACGGCTGGAAGGCTCCCGAACTCGGCGATCCGGTGTATCCGTACAGCAACATGAAGGAACTGCGGAACATCGTGCGCACTCAGGGCCTGAACATCTACGAAATCATGCTGGCCAACGAAACGGCCATCACCGGGGCGTCGCGTCCGGCCATCATCCATCAGCTCAACAACATTCTCGACAGAATGGAGGAATCGGTGCGGCACGGCCTTGCCGGCAGCGGCTACCTTGCCGGTCCCCTCAAGGTGGAGCGCAAGGCGCACATGCTTCAGGAACGGGCCCAGGCGCTTCATTCCTCGCCGGGCAAGTTTCTTGCCGGACTCAATGCCTACGCCTTTGCCGCCTCGGAGGAAAACGCCTCGGGAGGCGTCATCGTCACGGCGCCCACCTGCGGTTCGGCGGGCGTCATGCCCGCGCTCGTGTACGCCATGCGTCACGACCTCTTCATCGGCGACCGCGCCATCCGTGAAGGCTTTCTGGCCGCCGCGGCCGTGGGCTTCATCGCCAAGCACAACGCCAGCATCGCCGGGGCCGAAGTGGGCTGTCAGGGCGAAATCGGCGTGGCTTCCGCCATGGCCGCCGCCATGCTCACCGACGCGCAGGGCAACCCTTCCCGCTACGTGGAAAACGCCGCCGAAGTGGCGCTGGAACATCATCTCGGCATCACCTGCGATCCCGTGGGCGGCTATGTGCAGATTCCCTGCATCGAGCGAAACGCCATGGGTGCGGTCAAGGCCTTCAACGCGGCGCTCATCAGCACGGGCACGCGCCCCGAGGCGCATCGCGTTTCCCTGGATGCCGCCATTGCCGCCATGGCCGAAACCGGCCGGGAAATGAGCCACAAGTTCAAGGAAACCTCCATGGGCGGCCTGGCCGTGAGCATGGTCACCTGCTAAGACGCGGGAGCAGAGCCTGTCCTCTGAGGGCCAGGCGGCGGAAAAACGGAACGTCTTTTTGTCGGGGCGCGCATTCATCACCCGACTTCCGGCGCGTGGGACGAAAAAACGCTGGGAAGCGGGCATGCAGAAAAGACCCGCCGCGCTGCAATCCTGTGCCTGCGGGCCGCAACGTTGCGGCGGCTTGTCAGGTCGGTATGAAAAAGATATAGTCCCGCCAAAGGAGATGATTATGTCTTTTCTTCGTCATATATGTCTGACACTTTTTCTGCTTTCCGGCGGACTTATGGTCGCTGCGCCGGTTCAGGCCGCGCCTTCTTCCGATATGAACGCGCAGCTTGAGGCGCTGCTCAAAGAACATCCCGAACTTATTCTGAACGTGCTCAGGGATCACAGCGAAGAGCTGCTCGACATCGTTCAGCAGGGCTCGGACAAGCGTCGTCGCGCCGTGCTGCTGCGTCAGTGGGAAACGGAAATCGATCAGCCCAAGCAGGTGGCGCTGGAAGGTCGTCCCGTGGGCGGACCTGCCGACGCGCCCGTGACGATTATCGCCTTTTCCGACTTTCTCTGCACCTACTGCCATCAGGCCGCCTACACCGTGGGCAATCTGATGAAGCGGTATCCGGGCAAGATTCGTCTCGTGTTCAAGCAGATACCCAAGACGCAGGCCGGCCGCGTGGCCGGCGAGTGGTTTATTGCCGCCTATCAGATGGACAAGGCGAAGGCGTGGAAGATGTACGCGCTTACCTTCGACCGGCAGAAGCAGGTGGAAGAAGACGTCCTCTCCGCCATGCGCGCCATTGCCGCCGAGGCCGGGTTCGACGCCAAGGCCGTGGAAGCCGCGGTGAAGAGCAAGGCCAAGGAACTCGACGCCCTCATGGCGGGCGACGCCGCCGACGCCAACGCGCTGGGCTTTGTGGGCACGCCGTATTTTATCGTGAACAATATGGTGCTGCGCGGCGCGCTTCCCATGGAAAACTTCATAGACGCCGTGGAAATGGCTCTCAAGCATACGGCGGCCAAGTAAACTCATGATTGTAGCTTCCGATCCGAACGCGCTCCGCGAGCAGGGAGCGTGGACTTCCTGCACGGCCACCGTCGGCAATTTCGACGGCGTGCATCGCGGGCATCAGGCGCTGCTGAGCAGCACGGTGAAAAACGCCCGCGAGCGTCAGGTGCCCGCCGTGGCGATCACGTTTGATCCTCATCCCGTTTCGGTGCTTTCGGCCCGCGCTCCCAAGGAACTGTGTTCCACGGCGCAGCGGCTCGAATACATGGAAGAGCTCGGCATCGACGCCGTGCTTCTGCTGCCGTTCACCAAGGAACTGGCATCCCGCGGGGCCGACGACTTTTGTCGTCATGTGCTTGAGGACTCGCTGGCGGTGAGCGAGCTTTTTGTCGGATACGATTTCCGCATGGGGCGGGATCAGGCCGGAGTGGATGCGCTGCGCGCCTGCATTCCGCACGTCACGCAGGTGGAGGCCGTGCTTGTGGACGGCGCGCCCGTGAGTTCCACGCGCATCCGCAAGGCGCTGGCCGAAGGGCGGCTTGATGAAGCGAATCTGCTTCTCGGACGACCCTTTTCCGTTCAGGGGGAAGTCGTTCACGGCGAAGGACGGGGAGGCCCGCTTCTGGGCATACCCACGGCCAATCTCGACGTGCCCCACACGCAGGCCATGACGGCTCCGGCCGTGTACGCCACGTCGGCCCGTCTGCTGGACGGCGAAGGCGCGGGCGAGTGGCGCATGTCCGTGACGAGCTTCTGCAAGAATCCCACCTTCGACGGTTCCGCGCTGACGCTGGAGACACACATCATGGATTTTTCCGGCGACATCTACGGCCGGGAACTCGAAGTGCGCTTTCTTGCGAAACTGCGTCAGGATCGGCGCTTCGACGGGCTGGACGCGCTCATAGCGCAGCTGCACGCCGACATGGACGAGCGCCGCAGACTTCCGCTCTGAGTGCTGCGGCGGCAGCGTTTCGTCTGAATCCTGCGCCGCTTTGCAAGACATTGGAAAAAAGATCCGCTTTTTGAAAGCGGGTCTTTTTTTTCGGTTCGAGGCGGCGGCTAATCCGCAGGGCGGAAGCGGGTTCTGCGCCTGACCGGACGCGGCGGGGCTGCCCGAAGGGCTGAATGCTCGTCAGGCGCACGGCGTCCTGCTGCGTCTGCGGCAGGGCCCCGGAAAAAAGGCTTGCCCGCGGGCCTGTCTTCGTGTACAACACACGTTTGTGGAAAGGTAGCGAAGAGGCCGTAACGCGCTCGACTCGAAATCGAGTTATCGGTGATGAGCCGGTACGTGGGTTCGAATCCCACCCTTTCCGCCAGGATAGCTACTGAGAAAGTCCCATAAGGTACATAAACCCTTGTGGGACTTATTTTTTGTGCGTTCTGTACAGCGTGTCGTACATTGGTCGTCCATTGTCTTCACTTCGTCGTCAGCGATAGTGACGACAAAAAATGATCATAATCTGTTGTTATTGATCTATTATTTTTTTCTGTCGTCAATGTCGGCACTATTTTTTGCCACAAGTATGCTCGCATAAAAAATGCCCTGCCAGAATATGGTACTGACGGGGCGAATATGGAGGAGAACGCTCAGGGAGAAGCAGTGCGGTTAGTGTTGGGCAGGAGTTTCTTCCGGGATATCCCAGGAATCGGTGTGAACAATGATGCCATTCCAGATCTCAAAAATTCCGCCGAATCCCTGTTCTTCTTCCCATCTCCATTGCCAGTGTCCTTCAGGACATGATGCTGCCATGACCTCCGTAAACGTTTCAGGGTAGCTCCAGGGCGTATCGAAGAAGTAACTGGTGTTGTCATGTTTCCGGTAGCAGGCATCCCACTTACAGTCTCAATGGCTATTGGTGAAGGTGTACCAGTCTGCGGCTCCGAATCGCTTGATGAGATTTTGAGCACACTCGGTGGTACAGCAGCTTTCGATGACGCCGGACGGATGCTCAACATAAAGCAGTCCTTCCTGCTCATACTCCGTGCATACACGATCCGCATACCGGTCCTTGAACATCTGCATTTCCTCCGGGGAAACGATTCTGTTCGGAGAACTGGTTTTTGAGAGCTCACGCGGGAGAGGGACAAGCCTGCTGAAGCAGAATTCACCTTTCTCATCCACGATACGCTCACGAGTGAACGAAACAGCCGTTTCATTGAGCGGGGTAATGATGTTGGATACCCAGTTCGGCATAACAACCCCCTTAAATAGCAAAAGCCGGACTCCGTGAGGAATCCGGCCTTTTGCGGTTGATGGTGCTATGAGGTGGGGACTACTGATCTACCGATCCGACATGATATAAAATTTTCGGCAGTGAGGGCATAAATATTATTTTTTTTATATAAAATTATATATTTAAAAAATATAATAAATAACTTATGTTTGTGATATTAAATAGTATTTACTATAATATTGACTTTTATATATACATGATAAGCTATAATAATATAGTTATAAAAATTATAAAATTATTATCAGTGAAAATTAATTTTATCATTACTATGATTGTATGTAAAATCTATTCATCTAAAAGAGAAAGAAAGGTTAGTGAAGATTTTTTATTGTGTTACGCTTGGGGCTATACTACCACTAGAAAGACGAATATTCCCTCCATCCCCAGTCTATCGACAGATACCTTTACAAGAAACATCATCTCATCAAGACATTTTTTAATAAAATTAAGTAATATCGTAAGAATTCAACTTGTTATGACAAGAAGGCAGAAGTTTTCACGGCTTTACA
>NZ_DBMAHT010000058.1:0-12345 GCF_057866825.1 Mailhella sp. | reverse complement strand
GAGTCTTTGGACTCCGCCTTAAAAAGCGACCATCCGGCGCGTTTGCCGCCGGTGGAAAACATTACTCCGTAACCTCCTGCACGGAGTACCCTGGCACCCCGGAAGTGTTCTTTCGGGGTGTTTTTTTGTCTGAAGCGCGGGGGAAGGCGCGAACACGCCTGTGACGCGGCGCGGTGTGCAGGCCGTTCTTTGCTGATGGGCGCGGAGAGGGGCAGCCTGCGGATGATGCGCAGTGTCGCCCGTGCGCGGGGGCGGAAATCGGGGCGGCGGAAAGGGTGGCTCGCCTCGCCGTCGGCTGCGGCGCTGCGCTGCTCCGGCGGAAAGGGGCGATTGCCGGAAATCCGCCTTCGGGCAGGCAAAGGCGGAATGAAGAGGCGGCGAAAAGGCCGGAGGCTAGTCGAAGTCGGCGAGCAGCGGAGCCAGACTGAAGGAGCCGAGGCGTATGGCGCTGATGTCGCGGCGCATGCGGGCCATGGCCTCGTAGAGATGCGGAGATCCGAGGCCGTTGTGGATGGAGCTGTAGGCCTCGATGAAGGCGGCCAGATTGTCGCAGGCCTTGATGAGTTGGCCGTCCTTGGGATCGAAGCGGTCGTCGTTGCAGCGGGCCTGAAGATCGGCGAAGCCGTCCGCCTTCTGAATGCCCTGATCGGTGCGGAAGGTGTCGTTGAATTCCGACTTGGTGGTGAGGCCGAGATAGTAGTCGAGGCGTTCCCGGATGTGGCCGTAGCCTTCCTGTTCCAGCGGATCGAGAATCTTGCTGTGCAGTTCCTCGTCTTCGTACTGATGGATGATTTCCGGCAGCTGGGCCACGGAGCGCTTGACCGGCGTGATGATGTCGCGGGTGAGCAGCTCGGCGAGATCGTGGAACAGACCGCAGTAGAAGTCGTTGATGCGGCGCTGGGGGCAGCCGTCGAGGTAGAGGCTGAACAGATAGGAATACACGGCCACGATGAACATGTGCCCCAGCACCGAGGTGGCGGGCACGCGCGGCGTCTGGGCCCAGCGGATCTGAAAGCGGAGCTGTCCGCAGAGGTTGGCCATGCGGGCGAGCGCGGTTCCCGAGCCGGCGAGCAGCTCGTTGACGCCGTCCACGTCCTTGAGCGCGAGCAGGCGCTTGTTGAACGACGGGCCTATTTCCTTGATTTCCTCGTCGAAGCCGTTGAGCGGTTCGATGAGGCAGAATTCCCAGCGGGAGGCGTACATGTGGGCCGCGCTGAGGATGCGGTCGCTCAGGGCGTTGCCCTCTTCCGCCGGGCGGGAGTGATAGGCCGTGAGCCGCTGCCAGAAGTCTTCGTCCAGCGGGCGGATGCGGGGCTCGAGTTCTTTGAGCGTCCAGGCGGTGAGTTCGCGGTAATGTTCGCTGTTGGCCTTGATGCGGTAGAACACCGGCGGCTTGATGTCGGTGATGATGAGCCTGTATAAATAGTCGAAAATGCCGCCTTCAATGATGTCGATGCCGATGCGGCGCTGCTCTTCGTCGCTCATGCCGGCGGTGTTCTGCTGCCAGAGAAGAAAGGCCACGATCATCTTGTGAGCCTGCTTGTCCAGCTCGAAAAGTTCCACGGGACGCAGCTTGTCGTTCCACCGCCGCATGCTGGCTCCCGAGAAAATGAACTGGAGAAGGCTTTTTCTGATGCTCCGCATGGCCATTCCTCACTTGCTTAAACTTTCATTTTATGGCAGATACCTTGTTTCAAACGTTCTGGCAAGGGAACGGCGGTCTGGTAGCCGCTCCCAAGGCGCGTTTCGCCGGCTCCCCGTTGCGGGCGGAATGGCTCCGGTTTCCCTTGAAAAAGGAACAGTGTAACGAGGAATGTGCTTCCGGCTTCTGGCGGGAAGCCTTTTTGTGACTACGCCTCTTCAACGGCACACTCATGCGGTTCCGCTCTGCGCGGGACAGGAGATATTTTCATGAAAACTTTCAGCCCGACCCCGGCCGACATCGACCGTCAGTGGTATCTGGTTGACGCCGAAGATCAGATCCTTGGCCGTCTCGCCGCTCAGATCGCTCATCGTCTGCGCGGTAAGCACAAGCCTGAATTCGCTCCTCACATGGACAACGGCGATTTCATCGTTGTGATCAACTGCGAAAAGATTCGCGTGACCGGCACCAAGATGCACGACAAGCTCTACTACAGCCACTCCGGCTGGGTTGGCGGCCTCAAGGAAATCAGCCTCGAAAAGCTGCTTGCCTCCAAGCCTGAAGAAGTGCTCCGCAAGGCTGTTCGCGGCATGCTGCCCAAGAACCGTCTTGGCCGCGCCATGCTGAAGAAACTGAAGATTTACGCCGGCGCCGAACATCCTCACGCCGCTCAGGCCCCCAAGCCGCTGACTTTTGAGAAGTAGGAGTCCAGCCATGTCCAGCACTTTTGATTACGGCACCGGCCGCCGCAAGACCGCTATTGCCCGTACCCGTCTTTATCCCGGTTCCGGCCAGATTGAAATCAACGGCCGTCCCATGGATCAGTATTTCCCCCGCAAGACCCTGCAGATGATCGTCCGTCAGCCTCTTGCCCTCACCAAGCTCGCCGAACAGTACGACATCAAGGTCAACGTGTGCGGCGGCGGCATTTCCGGTCAGGCCGAAGCTGTGCGCCTCGGCATTTCCCGTGCTCTGCTCCAGGCCGATCCCGCCCTGCGCGGCACCCTGAAGCATGCCGGCCTGCTGACCCGCGATGCCCGTAAGAAGGAACGTAAGAAGTACGGTCTGGCTGCTGCCCGCGCCCGTTACCAGTACTCCAAGCGTTAATCTTTCGATTCTCGCCATGTGGGAGCCCGTCGTTTTTCGGCGGGCTCTTTTTTTGCTCCGCGCCTGCCGGAAAAGGCGCTCGGCAAAGGCACTCCCTCCGCAAAAGTCGATTCGGGAATGGCGGAGATTCCGGCAGGCGCGAAGACAGGGCGAGCCGCGCATGCTCTTTTCACGGCTCGCAGACCCGAAGTGCGAAAAATGCCGCACATGCGTCAGAATTATTCCGGGAACGCCGTATGATGGAAGAAGTTCCATCAGGAGGTTTGTCATGGTGTTCTCGCCCAGAATGGTCATGCTGCTGCTTGTGGTCTGCTACGCGCTGTGGGGCGGCGGCATGATCGCCATGAAGTACGCGTTCGAGTCCTTCACGGTTCTGCATGTGGTTTATGCCCGGGTGGCCTTTGCCGCGCTGTTCTATCTTGCGCTTCTTCCGAAGTGGCGGCACATGCCCTATGAAAAGGGCGACTGGAAATATCTGCTGCTCCTGGTCATGTTTGAGCCGTGCCTGTTCTTCCTGTGCGAGACGTTTTCCATGAAATACACCACGGCCTCGCAGGGCGGCGTCATTGCGGCGTGCTTTCCGCTCTGCACGGCGGTGGCGGCGTGGCTTTTCCTCAAGGAAAAGCTCACGAAGCGCACCGTGCTCGCCATTGTTCTGGCCGTGATCGGCGTGGCCGGATCCTCGTACTTTGCCGAAGGCGACGCCAAGGCCTCCAACCCTCTGCTCGGCAACCTGCTCATGTTCGGCGCCGTGCTCTCCTCCACCGGTTACGCGGTGTGCGCGCGCTTCGTCGCCCGCCGCTATTCCTTCCTCAGCATTTCCGCCATTCAGGCCATCGGAGGAGCCATTGCCTTCTCGCCGTTTCTGCTCACTTCGTCGCTGCCGCAGAATGTCACGCTGCCCGCGCTCGGCGGTCTGCTGTACATGGGCGTCGGCGTGGGCATCCTGGCCTATCTGCTGCTCAACCTTTCGCTCAAGCATCTGGAAGCGGGCATCGTGTCGCTGTTCGGCAATCTCATTCCCGTGTTCACCCTGATTTTCGCCTACGTTCTTCTCGGCGAGAGACTCAACGTTCCGCAGGTGCTCTGCGTGGCGCTCGCTCTTTTCGGCGTGGTCATTTCCTCCACGGAAAAGAAGAGCTGATCTTCCGTTTCTTTGGAGCGAAGAAGAGCTGACCTTCTGCTTCGGGCGTAATGCTCCGGCTTTCCACGGCCTTTTTCGGGCGGCGCGCATTCGCATTTGCAATCCTGGCGCGCGCGGCGTATAGCCAAGGTGAAAAACAGCGCGATATTGCGCTGCAAAAACAGGCTTTCGCCCGGAACATCACTATGACGGAACCTTTGTCCGAGCAGAAAAACACATCGTCTCTGCCTTCCATTCCCGAAAACGGCTGCATCACGCTCATAGGCATGGCCGGAGCGGGCAAGACCACGGTGGGCCGCCTTGTGGCGCGCTCGCTCGACTGGGCCTTCGTGGACTGCGACCACGTCATCGAAGCGGCGTTCGCCGCGTCTCTCCAGACCGTGGCCGACGCCATGACCAAGGAAGACTTCATCAACGTCGAAGCCGAAATCGTGGGACGTCTGCGGCTGTGCCGCACGGTCATCGCCACCGGGGGCAGCGTGGTGTATCGCGCCTCCACCATGGAACATCTGGCATCCCTGGGGCCCGTGATCTATCTTGAAGCGCCCATGAACGTGGTTCTTGAGCGCATTGCCCGCAATCCCGACCGCGGCCTGGCCATCGCTCCCGGGCAGACCGTGGAGGAGCTCTTTCTTGAGCGCGAAGCCCTGTATCGCCGTTACGCGTCGCTTGTGGTGAGCACGGCCGGGGTTTCTCCCGCAGAGAGCGCGCGCCGCGCCCTGGAAGAGATTGCGCGCTGGTACGCTTAAATCATTCTTGACGCCGTGACGCCCTCAAGGGTACTCTTACCCGTTGTCTGTGCCGCTTGTTTCGGCACGTTGATTATGCTAATTTTTCCTTTTAAGGAGTCTGACTATGCTTCGTCGCACTGTTATTGCGCTGGTTGTGGCCTTTTTCTGCTCCGCCGTCGTGCTGCCTTCCCAGGCTGAAGCCGCCGGCAAGATAGGCGTGGCCAATCCCCTGCGCCTTTCCGCTCAGAGCGATCCCGGCAAGGAAGCTGAAAAGCAGCTGACTTCCATGTTCGGCAAGGAACGTCAGCAGCTTGAAAAGCAGAATGAAGACCTCAGCAAGCAGGCCGAAGATCTGCGCAAGCAGGCCGCCGCTCTGTCTGAAAAGGCCCGCAACGAACGCGCCCAGAAGATTCAGAAGCTGGCCCAGGAACTGGAAACCAAAGGCACCGCCTACACCCAGCGCCTTTCCCGCGTGCAGCAGGCCATCAATTCCCAGATGAATGAAGTGATGCGCACCGCCTGCGAAAACTACGCCAAGAAGAACGGCTACGACATGATCGTGGACGCTTCCGTGGTCATGTTCTACGTTCAGGCCAACGACGTGACGAGCGGCCTGATCGAGGAAGTCAACAAGGTCTGGAAGTCCAAGGGCGGCAAGTTCAATCTCAGCTCCGTGAAGTAACAAAGGAGCCATGAATGCCCAATCCTTCGTTCAAGCTTTCCGAAATTGCGGAAAAGCTCGGTGTGAGACTGGCTCTCAAGGAGCCTGACGACGACATCGTCATTACCGGGATCAACACGCTGGAAGAAGCCGGCCCCACGGAGCTGAGCTTTCTGGCCAACCCCAAGTATGTTTCACAGCTGGCCACCACAAAGGCCGGGGCCGTCATCGTGCGGCCCGAACATGAGAACGACGTTGCCCGCGCACTTGTAACGGATAATCCCTATCCCATGTTTGCGCAGGCGCTGACGCTGTTCGTCAAGCCGCAGGGCAGCTTCACGGGCGTGAGCCACATGGCCTGCATTCATCCTGAGGCCGAGCTTGGCGAGGATTGCACCGTCTATCCGTTCTGTTACATCGGCCCCCGCACCAAAATCGGCAAGGGATGCGTGCTCTTTCCCGGCTGCTACATCGGAGAGGATTGCGAGCTGGGTGAGGGATGCATTCTGTATCCCCGTGCGGTGCTCATGGCCGGAACCAAACTCGGCAAGGCGTGCGTGCTGCAGCCCGGCGTCGTGATAGGCGGCGAGGGCTTCGGCTTCGTGCGCACTGCGGAGGGAATCCGCAAGGTGCCGCAGATAGGTCACGTGGAACTCGGCGATCATGTGGAAGTTGGCGCCAACACCACCATCGACCGCGCCGCGCTCAGCGCCACGCTCGTCGACAACGGCACCTGCATCGACAATCTGGTCATGGTGGGCCACAACGTGCATATCGGCAAGGATTGCCTCATCGTTTCGCAGGTGGGCATTTCGGGCTCCACGCACGTGGGCGACAACGTGACCATGGCCGGGCAGGCCGGTATTTCCGGACATCTGCACATCGGCAGCAATTCAACCATCGGGCCGCAGGCCGGCGTTGCCAAGAACATTTCCGAAGGGCAGGTCGTCGGCGGCTCCCCCACCATGGACTATAATACCTACCTGCGCAACGCCACGCTCATGCCCAAGCTCCCCGAGCTGTTCAAGCGCGTGGCCAGGCTCGAAAAGGAAATGGGCCACAAGCCCATGGCCAGCGACAAGACGGACCGCTCCCTGGTGGCCATGTGGAATCGCTGGATGTCCATGATGCATCATCGTTGATCCGGCCCCGGCGGCAGGGCTGGCCCTGCCGCCGGTTGTCGTTTCCGCGCCTCTTCGTCCGTATCTCGCGAAGAAAAAAGTCGGAAGCGGCAACGCCGTCACTATAAACCGTTAAAAGGCAACAACACCATGAGCGAGTCCATTTCCCTCGGCATCAAGGAGATCCTGAGCATCCTGCCCCATCGCTATCCCTTCCTTCTGGTGGATCGCGTGGACGAGCTGGTGCCCGGCGATCACATTCGCGCGTATAAGAATCTTACCTTCAACGAACCGTTCTTCCAGGGTCATTTCCCCGGCGTTCCGGTCATGCCCGGCGTGCTCATCATCGAGGCCATGGCGCAGACGGGCGTTCTCCTCGTGGCGCACAGCTTCCCCGAGTTCAAGGAGCATCCCGATCAGATTTATCTGTTCACCGGCATCGAGAAGGCGCGTTTCCGTTCGCCCGTCCGCCCCGGCGACAAGCTGGTCATGGAATGCACCAACCTGACGCACAGAATGCAGCTCTGGAAAATGGATACCAAGGCGTATGTGGACGGCAACATCGTTGCCGAAGCCAGACTTACCGCATCCGTGCTTCCCAGGGAGTCGTTCTGATATGGCAGCCCCTCAGATCCATCCGACCGCGTTTGTCGCACCTACGGCCCAGATAGGCGAAGACGTCGTCATCGGCCCTTGTGCCGTTATTGAAGACGACGTCGTCATCGGCGCGCGCACCCGCATCGACGCCTTTGCTTCCATCAAGCGCTATACCACCATGGGAGAAGACAACCATGTCTATTCCTATGCCGCCGTGGGCGGAGAACCCCAGGATCTGAAATTCCACGGCGAAAAGAGTCAGCTTGTCATCGGCAACAGGAACAACATCCGCGAGTTCACCACGCTTCACCGCGGCACGGAATCGGGCGGCGGCGTCACCCGCGTGGGCGACAACAACCTGCTCATGGCCTACGTTCACGTGGCGCACGACTGCACGGTGATGAACAACGTGGTCATGTCCAACAACGCCACCCTCGCCGGACACTGCTTCGTGGACGACAACGCCATCATCGGCGGCCTGTCTGCGGTGCATCAGTTCGTGCGCGTGGGTACGCACGCCTTTGTGGGCGGCATGTCCGGCCTCGCGCAGGATCTTCCCCCGTGGATGCTGGCCGTGGGCAACCGGGCCACGGTGCAGTCGCCCAACATCGTGGGCCTGCGCCGCGCCAAGGCGTCCATGGAGCTGCTCTCCGCGTTCAAGCAGGCCTACCGCATGACGTGGTATTCCGGCATTCCCCGTCCGGACGCGCTCATGCAGCTGGAGGCCGAATACGGCCATCTGCCGGAGATCATGGGCTTCATCCACTTCGTGCGGGAAAGCAAGCGCGGCATTCTGCCCGGCGACGACCGCAAGAAGATCATGGATCTTGCCTGAACAGGACAGTGTTCCGCCCTCTGCTGCGGAACGCCGACGTGTTTTCAAGAAAAGGTCGTCTTTGCGGACGGCCTTTTTTTGTGTGCTCGATCAAAAAAAAGCCTTCTGCGTGGAGGCGCTTCGGAGGGGGGCTGTTTGGGCTTGGGCGCGGAGCACGATGAGAACGGCGCTGCCGGAACGGGGCGTTCGGAAGAGCGCGGCGTGTTCGCCCCGGGGCCATTGTTGAAAGGCGTGCAGCGTAGCTCTGAGCGCGGAAGGGGAAAGGACGTGGCGGGCGTCTGGAGGCACAGAAGACCGATCCGGGCGGGCAATCCGGGCGGGTGTGGAAATGGAGCCCGTCGCCTTGTGCCGTGTGTGCGGGGCTGCGACAGCGTTGTGACGGCCTCGCATTGACCGATTGTCCAAGGGCGAACCGTGATCCTGGATCTTCGGGCGTTTGCCGGAGCTCGGCCGCGACCGTGCTCCGTTTTTTGAGCTTTTTTGGGGATGTCTGCCCGGCCGGAAAGCGGGAAGATTGGAGCCAGAAAGGTTCGGCATGATGCGCTTGAGCGCCTGCTTGCTCAACTCGCGGCGCAGTGTCACAATGGGCAGGACTCGCGCCGGAGTTTTTTCCGCGCGGCAAGGAGAACAGGGTGAATAATTTTGTGTTCAACACCCCCACCAGGGTGGTTTTCGGCAGAGGCGTGGAAAAGGAAGTCGGCGGGCTGGTGCGTGAATACGGCGGCAGCCGCGTGCTGATTCACTTCGGCGGCGGCAGCGCGGAGCGTTCCGGGCTTCTGGGGCGCATTCGCGATTCTTTGAAGGAGGCGGGCGTCAGCTGGGTGGAGCTCGGCGGCGTGGTGCCGAATCCGCGTCTTTCCAAGATTCATGAGGGGATTGCGCTCGGCCGCCGCGAGGGCGTGGACTTCATTCTGGCCGTGGGCGGCGGCAGCGTCATTGATTCGGCCAAGGCCATAGGCTACGGACTGGCCAACGAGGGCGAGGTCTGGGACTTCTTTGACAAGAAGCGCAAGGCTACCGCCTGCGCTCCCATCGGCGCGGTGCTGACTATCGCCGCCGCGGGCAGCGAAATGAGTTCCTCCTGCGTGGTGACCCGCGAGGAAGGCTGGATAAAGAGAGGCTATTCCAGCGAATATTCCCGTCCGCGCTTTGCTGTGATGAATCCCGAGCTTACGCTTTCGCTTTCGCCCTGGCAGACGGCCTCGGGCTGCGTGGACATTCTCATGCACACCATGGAGCGGTATTTTCACCGCAGCGGCGGCATGGAGCTTACCGACGGCATTGCCGAAGCGCTGCTCAAGACCGTGATGAAGAACGCGCTTATTCTCCGGGACGATCCCTCGAACTACGACGCGCGCGCCGAGGTCATGTGGGCGGGCAGCCTTTCACACAACGGTCTGACGGGCTGCGGAACGGACGGCGGCGACTGGGCGTCCCACAAGATAGAGCATGAAGTGAGCGGCCTGTTCGACGTGTCTCACGGTGCGGGACTGGCCGCCGTGTGGGGAAGCTGGGCCCGGTATGCGTACCCTGCGGACGCGGCGCGCTTTGCCCGCTTTGCGCATAAGGTCATGGGCGTGAGCGGCGCCGGAACTCATGAGGAAATGGCGGAAAAGGGCATTGCAGCCATGGAGAATTTTTTCCGGGCCATTCACATGCCCACGTCGCTCTCGGAGCTCGGCGTGCATCCCACGGAAGAGCAGATCCGCGACATGGCGGAAAAATGCTATCGCGGCATAGGCGGCCCGGTGGGCGTGATTCGTCCGCTGGGGGTGGACGACCTGATAAACATCTACCACATGGCCATGTAGAACGGTCGGAAGGCGCGTCCGTGCGGCCGTTCCGCCGACGCGTCTTGTGTAGACGGAGCGTCAGCCGTGTTTGCGCAGCCTGACGGGTGCAACGGTTGAGACTTGAGCTCGGCCGGGCGTCGGCCGGTGTTGAAAAAACGGGGGAAGAGGTTTTTGCCTCTTCCCCCGTTTGCGGTTGTGTGCGGATACCTAGCGGCGCGCGAGTTCGCGTTCCATGTCGCGGGATTCGGCGCGGCGTTTGAGCTCTTCGCGCTGATCGTGCAGCTTGCGGCCCCGGGCGAGGGCGATTTCCATTTTGACCTTGCCCTGCTTGAAATAGATTTTTGTGGGAACCACGGTGAGCCCCTTCTGCTCGATGCGCGTGGTGAGCAGATGGATTTCGCGGTGATGAAGCAGGAGCTTTTTGTCTCGGTCGGGATCCTGAAGCACGTAGCCGCCGCGATCGTAGGGCGCAATGCGCAGGCCTACGACAAAGGCTTCGCCCTCGCGGCACTCGACGAAACTGTCGCCGAAGCTGACCTGCCCGGCCCGGATGCTTTTTACCTCCGGCCCGGTAAGAACGAGACCCGCTTCAAAAAATTCAAGAAATTCGTAGTACTGACGGGCTTTGCGGTTATCGATGCGCGGCGTGTCGGCCATGGGGATGCTCCTGAAGAGAAGATCGGAAAACGGCGGCCTCAAGGAAAAGGAAGAGCAGGAAAGGAGGCGGTTTTCCCAAGGATTTCACAGGGGGAAGTACCATACAAGCCTTTTTCCTGCAAGATGGACGAAAAAACGCCGCCCGGAGGCCGTGCGGAGAAGATCGGCCTTCGGGCGGCGCGGCGGACGAATTGTCGTGAAGGAGATCGCCCGGCATGCCGCAGCTCAGGCGAAAAGACGCGGAAGCGTGTCCGGATCGCCTGAGCCGGGATCACATGTTTACATGAGTCCTATATAGTTCCAGTACGGAATCCAGACCACGACGAGCAGCACGCCGGCAAGCAGGGTACGAAGGCCGAGCGCGGGCAGAATGTGCCGGAGCGTGACGCAGCCCGTGGTGAACAGGTAGAGGAACATGACGCCTTCGTAGGGGAAGAAGTACTGGTCGAGGCCGAGCTGGAAGGCGTAGAACAGGGGCAGCGGGTTGACGCCCATCTGCACGCCGAGTTCGCCGAAGGCGGGCGTGAAGGCCACGGTGGCGGCAAAGGGCGTGAGCAGGAAGTTGGCCACCGTGCCGGCCACGTAGGAGCACACCACGCTGATGGTGGGCGGCAGGCCCTGCAGATAGGGCATGATGGAGGCCACGGCCCACTTGTTGGCGCCGACCACGCCGGCCACGGCGCCTATGGCCATGCAGCCCGCCACGAACACCAGAAACATGATGTTCAGGTTGTTGAAGGTGTTCACATTCAGAATGCCCATGCCGGGCATGTAGCAGAGCAGGGCGGCGAGGCAGAGAATCCAGACGGCGTTGAGTCCGGTGAAAGGTTCGAGCATGAAGCCGAGCACGCTGATGAGCGCCAGAACGAGAAGTCGCTTTTCCGCGGTGCTCATGGGTCCGAGTTCTTCCATGCGCTTTCTGAGCACCTGTTTGAGGGTGGTTTCATCGGGCATTCTGGTGGAGCCGCGGGTGAGGTACAGGGCCACGAAGCACAGCACGATGTACAGCAGATTGTTGAGGCCCATGTGGGAGAGGTATTCCCAGAAGTCCACGTGTTCGCCGATGGCCTTGAGCAGGATCTGGAACGCCCAGATGAAGGATTCCGAGGTGTGCAGGAACTGCATGGTGGGGGCGGAGGAGGCGAAGAAGCAGCCCAGCATGATGAGCGAGGACATGCGGGACTTGGTGTCCAGTTCCAGCGCCTGAACGATGCCCATGCCGATGGCGCAGAAAATGACGGTGCGGGCAAAGCCGGAAGCGAGCAGCAGACCGAGAATGATGCCGCCCACGCCGAAGCCTATGAGCATGCCCCGGAAGGTGCCGCCCGTGAGAAGCATGCAGCGCAGGGCCACGCGCTTGGCCAGACCGGTCTGATCCATGGCCTCGCCGAAAATGGCGGCGCCGAAGGTGGTCCAGATGAGCACGGTGGTCCAGGGGCTGAACACGACTTCCGGCGTGGCGAGATTGGTGATCAGATAGGCGAAGGTGAGCGCCGCGGACACGAACACGGCGGGCAGCAGATCGAAGACCCAGATGACCACGGCCACGGCGGTCAGAGCCAGATACAGGGGAAGATTGGCGTAGGTGTCGTTCGGAGCCAGAGTGTAGAACAGCGAGGCGGCCAGCAGAACGGAGAGCCATTTCAGGGCAAGGCTTCTGGACATGGGCATTTTCCTTGAGAGAGTTCAGGATAAATTTCACGTGAAGGAACCGAAAAAATGCGCGTCGGCGGGGTCGGCGGGCTGAACGCGCGTCGCGGCAGTGAAAAAGGCGTCGCGGCAGAAATCCGGTTCGTGTTCGTTGCGGCGGATAGATGCGCGAGCTCCGGCCTGCCGCTCGGGGAGAGAAGCGGCAGACCGGAGCTCGTCGTCAGTTCTGTTTTTCCGATGCGGTCGCGGAAGCGCAGACCGGGAAGTTGAAGTTGTCCATGTAGTAGCGGTAGGGCTTGACCGGGTGGCGGTCCAGCGGCACGGCGTCGAAGCTCGCTTCCATGCCGTGTTCGCCCTTGCGCACGTTGATCCAGGCCGGACCACGGGTGTCGTCCCTGTGGGGGAAG
>NZ_DBMAHT010000057.1:0-12415 GCF_057866825.1 Mailhella sp. | reverse complement strand
GCGGGGCGGCTGACTGGGATCGTCATTCGGATAGTAGTTCTCGGGAATGTCGGGATTGAGGCCCGCAGCCACGTCGCGGAGATATTCCTTGTTCAGGGTGTCGGCGTCGTATTCGGAGTGGCCGGTAATGAATATCTGCTTGCCGTTGTCCGTGGAGATGGCGTAGAGCCCGGCCTGCGGTGAGGACGCAAGAATCTTGAGTTCCGGCTGCTTTTCCACGTCGGCGCGGTCCACGGTGGTGTTGCGGGAATGGGGAACCATGAACACGTCGTCGAAACCGCGGAAGAGAATGGAACCCGCATGATCCACATGATGGGGGTAGATGCCGGAAAGCTTTTTGGGCAGAAGCTTTTTCTGAATGCCGTAGTGATAGTAGAGACCGGCCTGCGCGCCCCAGCAGATGTGGAAGGTGCTGTGAACGTGCGTCTTGCTCCATTCCATGATGTCGCAGAGTTCGTTCCAGTATTCGACTTCCTCAAAGGGCATGAGCTCCACGGGCGCGCCGGTGATGATCATGCCGTCGTAGTAGTTGCGGCGTACGTCGTTGAAGGTCTTGTAGAAGGAAAGCAGATGGCTGCGCGGCGTATTTTTGGATTCGTGGCTGGAGGTGTGGATAAGTTCAAGTTCCACTTGAAGGGGAGTGTTGCCGAGCAGCCGGGAAAGCTGGGTTTCCGTGGCGATTTTGGTGGGCATGAGGTTGAGCAGAAGTATCTTCAGCGGGCGGATATCCTGCGTAACGGCGCGCGTTTCGGTAATGACGAAAATGTTTTCGTTGTTGAGGGTTTTTACGGCGGGAAGTTCGTTGGGAATTTTAATGGGCATGGCATCCTCCCGGATGGCGGACGGAAAAGTGCGGGAAGCCGGCGGTCGGACACGGCAAAAAGGGCCTTCCGACGCATGTCGGAAGGCCCGGATCATCAGCGGTTGGCGTCCAGAGCCTGGGCGATGTCGGCGATGAGATCCTCGGCGTTTTCTATGCCGCAGGAGAAGCGCACGAGTTCGGGCAGAATGCCGCACTTGCGCAGTTCATCGTCGTTCATCTGGCGATGCGTGGCGCTCGCAGGATGCAGGCAGCAGGTGCGGGCGTCGGCCACGTGGGTTTCGATGGCGGCGATGCGCAGATGCTTCATGAAGTTTTCCGCAGCCTTGCGACCGCCCTTCACGCCGAAGCTCACCACGCCGCAGGAGCCGTTGGGAAGATACTTCTGCGCGAGTTCGTAGTACTTGTCGCCGGGCAGACCGGGGTAGCGCACCCAGTCGACCATGTCGCTCTGGCTGAGATACTTGGCCACGGCCAGACCGTTTTCGCAGTGACGGGCCATGCGCACGTGCAGGCTTTCCAGACCGAGATTCAGCAGGAAGGCATTCTGCGGAGCCTGAATGGCGCCGAAGTCGCGCATGAGCTGAGCGGTGGCCTTGGTGATGTAGGCCGCGGCGTTGCCGAACTTGGTCACATAGGTGATGCCGTGATAGCTCTCATCGGGCGTGCAGAGGCCGGGGAACTTTTCGGCGTGGGCCATCCAGTCGAACTTGCCGGAATCCACGATGCAGCCGCCCACGGCCGCGCCGTGACCGTCCATGTACTTGGTGGTGGAGTGGACCACGATGTCCGCGCCCCATTCGATGGGACGGCAGTTCACGGGCGTGGCGAAGGTGTTGTCGATGATGAGCGGCACGCCGTGCGCGTGAGCGGCCTTGGCGAAGCGTTCGATGTCGAGCACCACGAGGGCGGGGTTGGCGATGGTTTCGCCGAACACGGCCTTGGTGTTGGGACGGAAGGCGGCTTCAAGTTCTTCGTCGGAGCAGTCGGGCGAGACGAAGGTGAAGTCGATGCCCATGCGCTTCATGGTGACGGCAAACAGGTTGTAGGTGCCGCCGTAGATGGTGGAGGAAGCCACCACGTGATCGCCGGCGCTTGCGAGGTTGAACACGCTGAAGAAGGAGGCCGCCTGACCGGAAGAGGTCAGCATGGCGGCGGAACCGCCTTCGAGAGCGGCGATTTTGGCGGCCACGTAGTCGTTGGTGGGGTTCTGCAGACGGGTGTAGAAGTAGCCGCTGGCCTCAAGGTCGAACAGCTTGCCCATGTCTTCGCTGGTGTCGTACTTGAACGTGGTGCTCTGAATGATGGGAATCTGACGGGGTTCGCCGTTGCCGGGGGTGTAGCCGCCCTGCACGCAGGTGGTTTCGATATGCTTGTTCATGGGAAATCCTTTCCGAAAGGGGAGAGAGTTTGTATGTCTGTTGTGCCGGCCGGACACGGATCTTGTCTGAAACGGGATATCCGACAGGAACTGGTGAACAAAAATGAAAAAGCCCGCGCTTGTCGCACGGGCTTCTTGCCAGCATGAATCAGGTATGAAGGAAGACCGGTGCGACTGTTGTTTCGCCCCTGCACATGCGTTCGTCGAGAAGTTCGAGAAAGTATTCCATCATGCCTGCCTTTTGATATAACTCTATATCTGGAAATCCTTATATAAACGGCTTTCAAAAATGTCAAGCGCCGGAAGGGAAAGTCCAAGCTTTTCCCGGGGAAGGCCGCAAAAGCCTTGCGCCCCATGCGGAAGCCGGATGTTGCCGGAAAAAAGCTGCATGTCCAGAAGGCGCATGGCAAAGATTTCAGACGATGTTGCGCCCTGAAACATGGACGACGGTACGGTAGCGCCTGCGGGCGGAGGGTTGAAAAGAGGGGCGCAGGCGGAATCGTGTTTGCGGTGCAGACGTGGTCGGGAAGAGAAGCGCGGCGCGCGGCAGCCGCACAGTGGCCCGTCTGCCGAGGGCGGCAAAGCAAAGAGGCGGCAGAGTGATGTGCGGCACGGGGCGAAACGGAGAAGGCGTCGTCCGGAGGGGGCGGAAGGCAAAAAAAGCCGCGTCGCAGAAAGGGGCAGAAGCGTGCGACGCGGCGACGCTGCGGGAAAGATTTCGCGCAGCGCAGGCGAGCGGCCTGTTTCCTGACGGAAGGAGCCCGCTTCGTCCGTTAGCCCCGGGATGGAACGCGCGTTCATGCCGGGGCGTGAGAAAGGTCAGGGCAGGGGATCGTATTCCTCGGCGGAAACGGGTTCGAGCCATTCGTTGGAAGCGTTGTCGCCGGGCACTTCCACGGCCAGGTGGGCAAACCAGCTGTCCTTTGCCGCGCCGTGCCAGTGCTTGACTCCGGCCGGAATGATGACCACGTCGCCGGGATTGAGTTCACGGGCTTCCTTGCCCCATTCCTGATACCAGCCGCGTCCTGCCGTGCAGAGCAGAATCTGCCCGCCATGAGCGGTGGCGTGATGAATGTGCCAGTTGTTGCGGCATCCGGGTTCAAAGGTCACGTTGCCGATGGCCACGCCTTCGGTGGAAAGCATGTTCAGCCAGCTGTTGCCCGTAAAGTATTTCGCATAGGCGGTATTGGCTTCGCCGCGGGGAAAAAGATCGGTGATCGTCTGCATGAAGCTGCTCCTTGGGTGGATTGAAGCAAGAGGACGCGTCGGGCAAGCGACGTTGCGGCGTAGGCGGGCCCGAAGCCCGCGGAAATGTGCGCCGGATCGCTGCGGATTCCGGTCTGATCGCTCATGGCGCACGGGTTCGGAATCGTGTGCGGGGCGTCCGTTGTTTTCCGTTCTTTGTTGTTACCGTAGTCCTTCGCCGGTAAGGATCATAGAGCGTATTCTCTCCAATTTTTGCCTTATTCTCTCAAAGTTGGAGAAAATCGTCGAGGTGAGGGGCGGAGGCGTTCGTCCGTCCGGGCGCGGAAGAGGCCTTTCGGCATCTTGCCAAGGCGCGCGCAGAGCCGGAATGCAGAGGTCGGCCGTTTGCCGTGCCGTGCGAAACGCTCCTGCACGCCGCGCCGTCGGCTAAAGCTTTTTCCCGGTGCTGTGGAAGTAGAGGGAAAAGCTGGTCACGGCGAGCACGATGGCGCCCACAAGAATGACGGCGGCCATGAGGAAAATGCCCGACATGCCGGACGCGTCGTAGATGTGACCGCCGAGGGCCGCTGCGGAACCGATGGAAAACTGGATGGCGGCCACCGAGAGACCGCCGGCAATTTCCGCCTTGTCCGCCAGAGTGAGGGCAATCCAGGCCGTCCAGCCGACGCAGAGCATGCCGAAGAAAAAGCCCCAGAGCAGAAGCAGCGGAATGCTGACCGCGACGGAGCCGGGAACGATGAACAGGATCATGGCCATGACGGCGAGAGCGGCGTGCATGCCCATCATGGTGGCGCGGAAGTGGCGGTTCAGCAGCACGCCTGCGGTGAAGGTTCCGGCGGTGTTGGCGACGCCGTAGGCGAGCAGCATGACGGAAAGCGCGCCGGGAGCGAGCGCGAGGCCGTGTTCCAGATAGGGGCGCAGGTAGGTAAACAGGGAATGGTAGCCGCCGTAGGCGAAAATGGTGGCCGCAATGCCTGCGAGCGCCCAGCGCACCTTGAGCAGGGCGAACATGCCGCGAAAGTCGTTGCCCGGCCGGGGCGGAATGGAGGGCAGCACGGCGTACTGCCAGACGAAGGACACGATGCCGGGCACGGCGGAAAGCAGAAAGACGTTGCGCCAGCCGAAGTTTTCTTCCAGCAGGCTGGCCAGCGGCAGGGAAATGATGGTGGCCACGGACACGCCGGAATAGAGGATGCTGAGCGCGCGGGGAATGTCCTTCTGCGGAACGAGCTGAATGGTGACGGCGGAGGCCATGGACCAGAATCCGCCGACGCACACGCCGAGCAGCGCGCGGCCGAGCATGAGGGTGAGGTAGTTGGAGGCGAAGGCCACCAGCAGGTTGGAAACCACGAGCAGGGCGGAGAGGATCAGCAGAATGCGGCGTCTGTCGGTGTGACGGGTGAGGGGCGCGAGCAGCAGACTGGTCATCATGGCGAGCGCGCCCACGGCGGTGACGGTCTGCCCGGCCATGCCTTCGGAAATGGAAAGTCCCTGGGCTATGGGGGTGAGCAGACTCACGGGCGTGAATTCGGCGGAAATGAGACAGGTCACGCCCATGAACAGAGAAAACACGGCGGACCAGCGCGCTTTTGCAAGGGGAGATAAGGCAGCTTCCATGAAGACGACCTCGGTGGGAAGAAGTTGAAGGACAAGGGAAACGTCGTCGCTGCGGCGGAGGAAAAATCGTGTGCGGGCGACGAGAAGTCGGGGCTGTTCTGGGGGGTGGCGCGTTGCCGAGTCCTGTGCAGGGAGGCGTTCAGCGCCGATCGGGCGGCAAGGGCGCGTCCTCGACGACGGCGTTGTTTCCTTGCGGATTCGGCGCTTTGTCGGGCGCAAAAGAAGAATCCGTCGTTCCGCGTTGTTGCGGCGCGTCGGACTGCCTGAGACCGGAGGCCTGAACCGGACGAAACGCGTGGTCGGCCTCCGGCGAAAACATCAATGGTTATTGCGCGGTTGCGGGCTTCACATGCTTTCGGAAGAATCGCCCGAGCTCTTCAAAGTGGAATCTGGCTTCGGGCATGTCTGCGTCCATGTGATACTGCGCGTGCGAGAGCCCTTCAAAAACGATGAGATCGGCGGGCACGCCTGCCTGTCTCAGTTTGAGATGCATGCGCACGGTATTGCTGAGAAAGAGATCTCTGGTGCCGGAGGTGAGCAGCGTGGGAGGAAAGCCGCGCACGTCGCCGTTCACCGGGGAGAGGTAGGGATCTTCCATGTCGTGACCGGCGGCGTAGAGCCTGGCCGCGCCTTCCAGCCAGCCGTGATAGCTGACGAGCACGTTGTCCACGCCTTCGTTGGTGACGTAGCTGTCGCCGACTTCGTTGATCTGCGCCCACGGGGTTCCCGCGGCCAGGGCGGCGGGAAGCGGCAGTCCTTCATCTTTGGCGCGAAGGGCGAGAATGAGCGTCATGGCTCCGCCCGTGGACGTGCCGAACACGCCGATGCTTTCTGCGGGACGCCGCTTCAGAAGTTCGCGATACACGGCCATGGCATCGTCGATGGCGGCGGGATACGGAAAATCCGGCGCCATTCGGTAGTCGGCATAGACGACGCGGCACTTGCCGATGCCGGCCATGAACACGGCTTCCTGCGTGCCTGCTTCTCCCGGGCCGAGAACGTAGCCGCCGCCGTGCAGATTCAGGAGCAGACGTCCGTCGTCGGGCGCGTCCTTCGGCTCGAAAATGAATACGGGCACGCCGGCAATGGTGTCGGCCTTCATGGTCACGCCGAGCTTTTCACGCAGGGCGGGCAGGCCCTTGAGCTGACGCTGCGCCACGGAGTGGATCCAGTTTTTCCATTCCTGAACGGTGCGGGGCGGCTTGTCCCATCCCTCGGGGATGCCCGCGGCGATCATGGACTGAAGCTGGGGGCTGACGGTGGAGGGCACGGGAAATTCGCCGTCCCTGCCCTGGGCGGAAAGCGCGGGAGCAAAGGCCAGAAGCGCATACAGAAAAACCGGGACAAAAGCGTTCATGCAGAACTCCAGAAGGCCGGACGGTCCGGGTCGGGAAAGGGGGGAAACAACAAAGAGTGTTATAAGCAGGGAGTCATATCCATAGCAAATACTTATAATGAATTCAAATCTTGCTTTACAGGCATGAATAAGGTTCGTTAGGATATGCTGTCGAACTTGTCGCAGTCGGCGCAGCACGCCGGAACAGGGAGGATTGATGCATGGAGCTGAGAGTATTGCGATATTTTCTTGTGGTGGCGCGCGAGGAAAGCATTTCCCGCGCGGCGGAGCTTCTGCACATCACGCAGCCGACGCTTTCCCGGCAGATCATGGAGTTGGAGGACGAGCTCGGCAAGAAGCTTTTTCTGCGCGGCGGCCGCCGCATGACGCTGACGGAAGACGGCGTGTTTCTGCGCGGAAGGGCGCAGGAAATCGTGTCGCTGGCGGACAGCACAGCCGAGGAATTCCGCTCGACGGAGGAAGATATCAGCGGCGAGATACGCATAGGGGGCGGAGAGTCGCCGGGCATGCGTCTCATTGCCGCCGCGGCCACGGAGCTCGTGAAGGCGCATCCTCATGTGTCCTGCCAGTTTTTCAGCGGCAACGCGGCCGACGTCATGGACAGGCTGGACAAGGGCCTTGTGGATTTCGGCGTGTTTGTGGAGCCTGCCGATCTTTCCCGCTACGAATATGTCAGGCTGCCGACGGCGGAGCGCTGGGGCGTGCTCATGCGCGCAGACAGTCCGCTTGCGGCCAGGGCGGCGCTGCGCCCCGAGGACGTGACGGCGCTTCCTCTCATCTGTTCGCGTCAGGCGCTGGTGGCCAATGAGATTTCCGGCTGGATGGGGCAGAGCTTCGACAGGCTGAATATCATAGCCACATACAACCTTCTTTATAACGCGTCGCTGCTGGTGGAGGAGGGCATGGGCTATGCGCTTTGTCTTGAAGGCATCATCCGCAGCGACAATGATGGTCCGTTGTGCTTTCGTCCGCTGGAACCCGGTCTTGAGGTGGGGCTGGCGCTTGCGTGGAAGAAGTATCAGGTGTTTTCCCGAGCGGCGGAAAAGTTTCTCGGCATACTTCAGGAGAATATGCGGCGCAGAAAAGCGCCTCTGCACTGAACGCCGCGGGGGCGTCCGTGGCGGACGGCGAAGATGCGCGCCTGCCTGAACGCAAAGCAGTTTTGTGAGAACAGCGGTCGCCGCAGAAGCCGGAATGCGTGCTGTCCGTCCGAGGCATCGCTTTGTGAGCATAAAAAGGGCCCCTGCAAGGAGGGGCCCGGAATGCCGTCAGGCCCGGCCGCGCCGAATGGTTCGGAAAGCTAGGCCGGACGTTGATCGGAGCGCGGCACAAAAACGCGATGTTTTTCCGCCGCGCCTGTTTTTAAAGGGTGACGAGTTCGTATTCGGTGGTGCCGAGGCCGATGGCTTCGGCGTGTTCAATCTGGCTGCGCCAGTCCGTGGTGGGATGGATGCTGGTGAAGTGGTCGTGCTGACCGTGATCGCACTGACCGAGCACGCTGGAGGCGATGACGGGGGCGGCGTTCACGGCGTCGATGCAGGCCTTGTCCAGAGCCACGGGATCGAAGCTGGCGAACATGCCGATGTCCGGCACCACGGCGGCGTCGTTTTCGCCGTGGCAGTCGCAGCAGGGAGAAACCTGATTGACGATGCTGATGTGGAAGCTGGGACGGCCCTGAATCACGGCCTTGGTGTATTCGGCCATGCGGCGGTTCAGAATGCCGCTGTCGGCGTCGATGGCGTTGGAGATGGCGTCGAAGTTGCAGGTGGCAATGCAGCGGCCGCAGCCCACGCAGATATCGTGATTGATGACGGCCTTGTGATCTTCGCCGTAGGAAATGGCCGACTGCGCGCAGTAGCGGGAGCAGGTGCGGCAGCCGCGGCACTTTTCAGGATCGATCGTGGGTTTGCCCAGGCTGTGCATGGCCATTTTGCCTGCACGGCTGCCGCAGCCCATGCCGATGTTCTTGATGGTGCCGCCGAAGCCCGTCATTTCATGGCCCTTGAAGTGGGTGAGGGAAATGAAGATGTCGGCGTCCATGATGGCGCGGCCGATGCGGGCGCTCTTGAATTCCGTGCAGCCTTCCAGAGGCACTTCCACGTCGTCGGTGCCCTTGAGGCCGTCGGCAATGATGATCTGGCAGCCGGTGCTCAGGGGCGAGAAGCCGTTTTCATTGGCGGCGTCGAGATGTTCCAGAGCATGCTTGCGGCGGCCGACGTACAGGGTGTTGCAGTCGGTGAGGAAGGGGCGGCCGCCGAGGGCCTTCACGCGTTCGGCCACGATGCGGGCGAAGTTGGGACGCAGGAAGGACAGGTTGCCGGGTTCTCCGAAGTGCATCTTGATGGCCACGAACTTGTTCTCAAAGTCGATGGTCTCGATGCCGGCGGCGCGGATGAGCTTGTCCAGCTTGTCGAGCAGGCTGACGCCCACCTTGCAGCGCATGTCGGTGAAATAAACTTTCGATGGTGCCATGGAAAATCCTCCTGGTACGGGTATGGTGCGATAAGGTTATGCGGATGGCCGGTCGAAAAAGCCGGAAAGGGTTTCCTGAGCGGACAGCACGGGGGCATGATATCCCGGCATGGCCGCATGGACTGCCTGAAGCAGTCGCGGTTCAAGATCCGGGGGCATGGCGCAGACGTCGGCGGCGAGCATGTGCAGTTCCGGTCTGTCTTTGGAAACGAGGCGCAGACGGAAGTCGGCCTCGGGCATGCCGGCTTCGGCGAGCATGCGCCGCACGACGTGTTCTCCGGCGGCAACGGCTGCAAGCGCGTTCTCCGAGGGAGAGACGCCGTAGGGCAGACGGGTGAGCAGACAGGGTCTTGCTTTCTGCTGCGGAAGCGACATGCCGGTTTTTTCGGCAAGCAAGTGTATATCGTTTTTGGTCAGTCCGGCAAGAGCGAGAGGGGAGGCGACGCCAAGTTCCCGCACGGCCCGCAGGCCCGGCCGGAACACGAGCGTGTCGGAAGCGTTGGTTCCGTCGCACAGCGGCAGGTCGGAAACGGCGGCCAGCGTGGTGAACATGGCTTTTTTGCACGCGTAGCAGCGCTCGCGCGAGCCTTCGGCCACGGAAGGCAGGCCCAGCGGATTGACGGGAATCTCCCGAAATTCAAGGGAGAGACTTTCGGCCCACGAACGGGCGAAGGCGGTTTCTTCCGGGGGCACGTGCGGCCCCGTGACGTGCAGAAGCAGCGGCGAAAAGCCCAGAGCATGCGCGGCGTGCGCAAGAAAACGGCTGTCGAGCCCGCCGGAGTAGGCGAGGGCGAAGCGTTTCTGATCGGCCACGGAGGCGAGAATGTCGCCCAGAGGGGCAAGAGAAGCGTAGTCCATAGAAATTCGGTGGGAAAATCAGAATTCTTCAGGGCGTCCGCAGGCGAAGAGGGCTCCGTTGGGGGCGTCTTCAAACACGCGGGTGCCGTACACCAGGGCTTTTTTTTCCACCTGCATGGCGGGCCAGGGTCCGAACTCTGCGCCTAGCGCCTTGAGAAGCGCCATGGCCGTGGGCGTGACGGTTTCGCCCTGACCGGGGAAGGGACGCACGGGCACGCCGTCCAGAAGTTCCAGCACCGCGGGGGCGGGCACGGGAATGACGCCGTGGGCGCAGTGTACGAAGCCGTCGGCCATGGGCAGCGGGCTTGCAACAAAGCGGGAGGGCGAAAGCCTGTGGAACAGTTCGCAGCTCAGGCAGATGTCGAGAATGCTGTCCAGCGCGCCCACTTCGTGAAAATGCACCTGCGCAGGCGTGAGGCCGTGAACCGCGCCTTCGGCCTGGGCAAGCAGAGTGAAGGTCTGCGAGGCGAGCGCCTTGCCTTCGTCGCTCATGCCGCCTGCGGCGATGAGGGTCAGAATGTCGGCCAGCGTGCGGTGTTCGTGCTGATGCGGAAGCGTGACCTGCGCGTGCCAGCCGCCTATGTGGTTCACTTCCTTGCGCACGAGCTGAACGCATCCCGAAAGTTCGGGCATGATGGAAACAAGGGACGCTTCCAGCTCTTCCGGCGAGATTTCCGTCATGCGGAGCAGGCCGGCAAGAAACATGTCGCCGGAAAGTCCGGAATGGGCGCGGACGGTCAGCACGGGCGCGGATGGCGCGTCGTGTTCGTGATGGTGATGGTCGTGGGAGTGGGAATGATCGTGATGTTCGTTGCTCATAGATAGTTTACCACGCGGGCTGCGGCACAGGCCGCGCCGTAGCCGTTGTCGATGTTCATGACGGCAATGCCCGGGGCGCAGCTGGAAAGCATGCTTGCCAGCGCCGCCTGGCCGCCTTTGGCCACGCCGTAGCCCACGGAGGTGGGCACGCCGAACACGGGCAGAGGGGTGAGGCCGCCCATGACGCTGGCGAGCGCCGCGTCGAGGCCGGCCACGACGATGACCGCCTGAAAGCGGTTGATTTCGTCCAGTCGTTCCGCAATCCTCCAGAGTCCGGCCACGCCGCAGTCTTCAAACACGGCGTGTTCTATGCCGAGATATTCCAGGGTGCGGGCCGCTTCCCAGGCGACCGAGCCGTCGGAAGTGCCGGCGGAAACGATGGCCACGCGGCCTTTCTTGCCGGCGGGCAGGGTGTCGCCGAAGGCCGTGCGGGAAAGAGGGTGGTAGTCGTACTGTTCCCGCAGCTCTGCGGGCATGCGCTCGAACACGTCCTGGGCGAGTCTGGTGAACAGCACGGGGCGTCCGGAGCCTCTGCCGAATTGTTCCAGAAGTTCCCGGACGGCCTCGAAGGGCTTGCCTTCGCAAAAGACCGCTTCCGGCAGGCCGATGCGCGAGGCGCGGGCATGGTCGAAAAGAATGCCGTGATTCATGTTGATTCCTCTTGCAACGGAGATAGCGTTCCCGGACTTTTTTCGCAAGTCGGCGCGAGAGGCCGGGAAACGGAACTTGCCATGATGAGTAGAACAGAAAAAGCGGAACGGGTAGATACTATTCTTTCAAATTCTTGCCTGATTCTGCCGATCTTGGACAATACGGGCGTTCTTTTGCTCCCTTCGTGCAGCACGGTTCGAGCCAGGCGGAACGCTCTGCCCGTGCTGCTGCCTGCGCGTTCCCGCGCAGAAAGCCCCGTTCTCCGTCAGTGTCATGCAAAGGCCGTGCAGAGCGCGTTTTGCCCGATCGCGGAAGGCGGCGGTCGGGAGGCTATGGGACGCGGCGCGGACGAAAACGGGCGGAATGTGCAGGATCAGGCAAGAACAAGAGAGGAATGTATCTGGTTTCCCGGCGCAGAGCTGATAAGCTCAAATGCAGAACAGGCGAAAGCCGTCCGTCTTCGCGCGTTGAAAAGGAGGTAGTCATGGGCATTTCTCGACGGAATTTTCTCAGGGCCGGAGCGGTTGTGGCGGGAACGCTGGCTGCGGGCATGACGCTGCCGGGCCGCGGCATTGCGGCGCAGAGCCGGGCGAAGGTGTACGCCGCGAAGTCTCTGGACAGCGAAACGCTGCGGAAAATGTACGCTCTGGTGAACGGCGGCATCACGGGCAGGGTGGCCATCAAGCTGCACACCGGCGAGCCGGATGGCCCGAACATTCTGCCTCGCGACTGGGTGCGTGATCTTCAGGCGACCATTCCGCAGAGCAGCATCGTCGAGTGCAACGTGCTCTATCCCAGCCCCCGCCAGACTACGGAAGGGCACAGAGAAGTGATCCGGCACAACGGCTGGACGTTCTGCCCCGTGGACATCATGGACGCCGACGGCGACGCCCCCCTTCACGGGAAGGGAGGCAGGCATCTCAAGGAACTGGCCGTGGGCTCGCATCTTCTCAATTATGACTCCATGCTGGTGCTGACGCATTTCAAGGGGCACACGCTCGGCGGATTCGGAGGTTCGCTCAAGAATATTTCTATAGGCTGCGCGTCGGGCAGAACGGGCAAGCAGCAGCTGCACCGCCTGACGCCGGACGGCGGCTGGCCGGGCGGCGAGCCCTTCATGGAACGCATGGTGGAGGGCGGCAAGGCCATTGTGGATCATTTCGGCACGCACATTGCCTACATCAATGTGCTCCGCAACATGTCGGTGAGCTGCGACTGCGAAGGCACGGCCGCC
>NZ_DBMAHT010000056.1:0-12697 GCF_057866825.1 Mailhella sp. | reverse complement strand
AGCGGAGCTGACCGAGGCAGACCACTTCGCAGTTGCTCTTCGTTTCCGGCAGATGTCCGCCCACAAGACCTATCTGCGCTTCTCCCTCGCTCACCTGTTTCCACACGCTGTCCAGGGAAACGATGTGAAAGCTTCCGCTCAGAAAAGGATATTTTTCCGTCAGCGACGCCATCGCCTCGGATATGCCCTGAAAAGGCACGCCGTGGCTCACCACGATGTTGAGCAGCACGGCCTCGCCGCTGTACTGGGCAATGGCGCAGGAATCAAAGCGATGACTCTGACGGAGCACGGCGCGCGCCTCGGGAAGAAGCGACCGTCCGGCCTCGGTGAGCATGGGAGAGCGCGACGAACGATCGAAAAGTTCCACGCCGAGACTGTCCTCCAGCATGGCGATGTGCGTGCTCACCACCGACTGCGCCTTGCCCATGGCCCGGCCCGCCGCAGAGAACGATCCTTTTTCGGCGGCCGTGACAAAAGCGCGCAACTGCTCTATGGTCCAATTCAAGTTTTTTTCCCTCCCCCCGCCTGACACAGTATTTCTTTTTTCTATCAAAATATTGATGCTTCTTGATTTTTTATAACAAGAAAGATACGGTATGTCCACTCAATCAAAATGACGCCCCCCTCTCCAAAAAAGGGAGATGCCGGTTCGGACGCGGCGGAAACAGGCAGCGCAGTCCACGCCGTTTCCGAAAAATCCAGTTAAATTCCGGCATATTGCTCATTTCAAAGGATACAGGAGCCTTTTTATGGTCAAAATGCTGTCGATTCTTGCTCCGGCATTCATGCTGCTTCTTGCGGGGTGCAACCTTGCCCCCGACTATCAGCGCCCGGAAATGGATATCCCTCAAACGTGGGAGGCCTCGCAGTCGCAGGCGCTTCAGACCAAGTGGTGGGAGCGCTTCCACGTCGAAACGCTGAACGCGCTGGTGGAAGAAGCGCTCGCGCACAACAAGAACATCGACCAGGCCATGGCCAACGTGGATCAGGCGCAGGCCGGACTCGGCATAGCGCGCGATGCGCTCCTGCCCGTGCCTTCCGCCTCGGCCGACGGCACGCGCACCATGGCGCGCTCCGCCACCTCGCCCGCCGCCATGCAGAACAACGGCAAGAACACCCACGCCTTCTCCGGCGCGCTCGCCGCAAGCTGGACACTCGACTTCTGGGGCAAATACTGGAACGCCGCGGAATCCGCCCGCGCCTCCCTCGTGGCCACCGAAGCCGCCCGCGACAACGTGATTCTCACCGTGGCCGCCAGCACCGTGGAGTCCTATTTCTGGCTGAGCGCCTACACCTGGCAGGAGGAAATCGCCCGCGACGTGCTGAAAAACCGCGAAGATTCCCTGAAAATCTATCAGAACCGCTTCGACAACGGTCAGATCAGCGATCTCGACATTCTGAGCATCCGCGCCAACGTGGAAACCGCGCGCAACGCTCTTGCCTCCGCAAGAATCGCCAAGAACGCCGCCGAAACCTCCCTCGCCGTGCTGCTCGGCCGCTCGCCCGCGGAAATCATGAAGATGGGCGGTCTCAAGGCTCCCGCCTCGCTCATGACCTCCCTCGACAAGACTCCTGCCCTGCCTTCCGGCATTCCCTCGCAGATTCTCGAACATCGCCCCGACATCCGTCAGGCCGAAGCCAATCTGCAGGCCGCCAACTACGACATCGGCACGGCGCGCGCGTCGTTCTTCCCGTCCTTCTCCCTTACCGGACTGCTCGGCGGCGCGAGTCTGGAACTCAACGAACTGCTCAGAAGCAGCAATCAGTACGCCAGCGTCGGCGGAAGCCTGAGCCTGCCGCTCAACTTCTGGACCATCAAGCGCACCGTGGACAGCGCCGAGGCCGCCAAGAAGGCCGCCGTGGCCACCTACGAACTCACCGTGCAGAACGCCTTCAAGGACGTGCGCGACGCGCTGGTTTCCCAGACCGAATACGCCAATTCCGTGAGCGCGCTCACCCGTCAGGTGGACTACCTCTCCCGCGCCGTCATGCACGCACGCACCCGCTACGACAACGGCTTCGCCTCCTACCTCGAACTGCTCACTGCAGAAAGCAATCTGTTCACCGCGCAGCAGTCCCTTGCCGTGGCGCACGCCAATCATCTCGTCAGCATAGCCGAAGTGTGCCTCGCCCTCGGCGGCGGCTGGCAGGAATAACCCGCTACTCCATCCTTACCCAAGGAGCATGTTATAATGGTCAGAATTCTTAAGCTCGCGCCTGCTCTGCTGGCGCTTCCCTTCCTCCTTGTCGGCTGCGATCAGCTGAGCGGCCTCATATCCAAGAAGGACAACGCCGCCCAGGCGCCCCAGGCCCGCACCGTCCGCGTGACCACCGTAAAAATGACTCCCCACAAGGTGGACATTCAGAGAGAACTCACCGGTCGCACCGTGGCTTACCGCTGGGCCGAAGTTCGCCCCGAAGTGAGCGGCATTCTCAAGGAACGCTGCTTCACCGAAGGCGCCATGGTCAAGGAAGGCGACGTGCTCTACCGCATCGAGCCCGACACCTACAAGGCCGCCCTCGACAAGGCCCGCGCCGATCTCGCCAGCGCCGAAGCCAATCTCAACGTCACCCGCCTGCGCGAACGCCGCACCGCCAGCATGCTGAAGACCAAGTCCGTGAGTCAGCAGGACTACGACGACGTGAAGGCCACCCTGCGTCAGGCCGAAGCGTCGGTGCAGTCGTGCAAGGCCGCCGTGGACTCCGCGGAAATCAACTATCGCCGCACCGAGGTGCGCGCCCCCATCAGCGGACGCATCACCCTCAGCAACTACACCGTGGGCGCGCTGCTCACCGCAAGTCAGGCTTCGCCGCTCGCCACCATTTATCAGACCGATCCCATGTACGTGGAAGTGTCCCAGTCTTCCGACGACCTCTACTCCCTGCAGAAGCAGCTCGGAGAACGCGGCGATCTCAAGGACGTGACGCCTTCCAACATCAAGGCCACGCTCACCATGCACGACGGCTCCTACTATCCCGCCGCCGGACATCTGAACTTCACCGGCGTGAACGTGGATCAGACCACCAACACCGTCACCCTGCGCGCCGAGTTCCCCAACGCCGCCAACGTGCTGCTGCCCGGCCTCTTCGTGCGCGTCAGCGTGGTCATGGGTCAGGACGATCAGGCCGTGCTCGCGCCTCAGAAGGCCGTGCTGCGCGACCTCAAAGGCCTGCCCTACGTCTATGTGGTCAAGGACGGCATGGCCGAACGCCGCAACATCACCATAAGCCACGCCATAGGCAACGACTGGTACGTCACGGACGGCCTCAAGCTCGGTGAAGAAATCGTGCTCAACGGCGTCCACAACACCCGCGGCGGACAGCCCGTGCAGGTAGTCTCCGAAGAAGAAATGAAGGCTGCGCAGGCCTCCGGAGGCAGCAAATAATGCTTTCCCGTTTTTTCATTCACCACCCCATATTCGCATGGGTGCTGGCCATCGTCACCATGCTTTTCGGTGTGCTGGCCATCTTCACCATGCCCATATCGCAGTACCCGGAAGTGGCTTCGCCCTCCATCCTCATCAACACGCGTTACTCGGGCGCTTCCCCCACCACCGTGGACCAGACCGTCACGCAGGTCATTGAACAGAACATGACCGGCATCGACAACCTCATCTACATGCAGTCGGAGTCCGACTCCTCCGGCATGTCCACCATCACCCTCACCTTCGAGGTGGGCACCGATCCCGACGTGGCCCACATGCAGGTGCAGAACAAGGTGCAGCAGGTGCAGTCGCAGCTGCCTTCCGCCGTGCAGAGCTACGGCGTGTCGGTGTCCAAGGGCAACGACAACATGTTCATGGTCATCACCCTGTACTCGCCGGACAACAGTCAGGAAAACATCGACCTTGCCGACTACATCAGCACCAACATCAAGGATGAAATCAGCCGCACGCAGGGCGTGGGCACGGTGGAGGTGTTCGGCGGCAAGTACGTCATGCGCATCTGGCTCGACCCCGACAAGCTCACCAAGTACGAGCTCACGCCTTCCGACGTGCGCAGCGCCATCACCGCCCAGAACATGGAAGTCACCGCCGGTCAGCTCGGCGCCAACATCATCGGCGGCAAGAACGATCAGGCCCTCAACGTCATCATCAAGGCACAGAGCCTTCTGCGCAACACCACCGAATTCGAAAACGTGCTGCTCAAGGTGACGGAGGACGGCCAGAGAGTGTTCATCCGCGACGTGGCCCGCGTGGCCATGGGCACGGAACTTGACGGCATCACCACCTACTACAACGGACACCCCGCCTCGGGCATAGGCGTCACCCTCGCCCCCGGCGCCAACGGCCTGGAAACCGCCAATCTGGTGAAGGCCAAGATTGAGGAGCTCTCCCACTACTTCCCGGACGGCATGGCCTATGAGCTGGCCTTCGATACCACGCCTCCTGTGCTCGCCTCCATCCATGAAGTGGTGAAAACCCTGGTGGAAGCCATCATTCTGGTGTTCCTCGTCATGTGGCTCTTCCTGCAGAGCTTCCGTGCCACCATCATTCCCACCATCGCCGTGCCCGTCGTTCTGCTCGGCACCATGGGCGTGCTGCTCGCCTTCGGCTACAGCATCAACACCCTTACGCTGTTCGCCATGGTGCTCGCCATCGGTCTGCTCGTGGACGACGCCATCGTGGTTGTGGAAAACGTGGAACGCGTGATTCAGGAAGAACACCTCGATCCCGTGGAAGCCACGGAAAAATCCATGGATCAGATCAGCTCCTCGCTGATCGGCATCGGCGTGGTGCTCTCCGCCGTGTTCCTGCCCATGGCCTTCATGAGCGGCTCCACGGGCGTGATCTACCGGCAGTTCTCCGTGACCATCGTGTCCGCCATGACGCTGTCGGTGCTCGTGGCCCTTATTCTGACGCCCTCGCTCTGCGCAAGCCTCCTCAAGCCTCACTCTCAGGGCGCCCAGCACGGCATCTTCGGCTGGTTCAACCGCATGTTCACCAAAAACCAGCATCGCTATTCCGGCGGGGTTCACGCCATCGTGCAGCGCGGCGGCAGAATCATGATCATCTACGCCGTCCTCGTCTGCGGTCTCGGCTTTGTGTACAAGCAGCTGCCCACCTCCTTCCTTCCCTCGGAAGACCAGGGCGCCATCATGACCATGCTGCAGATGCCCCCCAACGCCACACTGGAGCAGACAAAGCAACAATTCCAGAAAGTTTCGGACTACATTCTCAATGAAGAAAAGGACAACGTCGTTTCCTACATGTTCGTGGCCGGCTACGGCATGGGCGGCGTGGCCGAAAACACCGGCATGGGCTTCGTGCAGCTCAAGGACTACGCCGAACGCACCAAGCCCGGACAGGACGCCGCCTCCGTGGCCGCCCGCATGCGTCAGCGCTTCGCCGGCATTCTCGACGGTCAGTTCATCGCCGCCATTCCTCCGGCCATCATCTCCCTCGACATGACCAACGGCTTCACCATGGAGCTCCAGGACCGCGGCGGCGTGGGCCACGAAAAACTGGTGGAAGCCGGCAGCAAGCTCATGGGGGCGGCCTTCGCCAATCCGCAGATCGCCTACATCCGCTTTACCGGCATGGACGACATCACGCAGTTCAACATTCACCTGGACAACGCCAAGGCCACCAGCATGGGCCTCTCGCTCTCCAGCGTGAATACCGACGTCTCCACCATGCTCGGCGGCACCTACGTCAACGACTTCGTTCACAACGAACGCGTGAAGAAGGTGTACGTGCAGGGCGACGCCGCCGTGCGCAAGAATCCTGAAAGCCTCAACCGCATTCACTTCCGCAACGCGGCCGGACAGATGGTGCCCTTCAACGCCATCTACTCCACGGACTGGACCTTCGGTCCCGCCGTGCTGCAGCGCTACAACGCCATGCCCGCCCTCGAATATCAGGGCGAACCCGTTCCCGGCGTGGCTTCCGGTATTGCCATGAGCATCATGGAAGACGAAGTGAAAAAGCTCGGCAAGGACTTCGGCATGGAATGGACCGGTCTTTCCTATCAGGAAAAGATGGCCGGCTCTCAGACCACCATGCTCTACGCGCTGTCCGTGCTGGTCGTGTTCCTTGCCCTGGCCGCTCTGTACGAAAGCTGGTCCATTCCGTTCGCCGTGCTGCTGGTCATTCCGCTCGGCATTCTCGGCGCCGTGCTCGGCACCTACTTCAAGGATCTCACCAACGACGTGTACTTCCAGGTCGGTATTCTGGCCGTCATGGGCCTCTCGTCCAAGAACGCCATTCTGATCGTGGAATTCGCCCGAAACCTTCAGGCAGAGGGCCGAAGCCTCATCGACGCCACCGTGGAAGCCTGCCGCATTCGTCTGCGCCCCATTCTCATGACCTCCCTGGCCTTCGGTCTGGGCGTGCTGCCCATGATGTCGGCCTCGGGCGCCGGCGCCGCCAGCCAGCACGCCGTGGGCACCGCCGTGTTCTGGGGCACCGTGTGCGCCACCTCGCTCGGCATCTTCTTCATTCCCACCTTCTTCGTGGTCATCAACTCGGTCACCGGATGGTTCCGCAAGCACCTGAAGAGAAAGCCCCGCTATGAGTAATCACTGATCTGCGCAGCGCCTTCTCCCTGCGATGCGCAAACACAAAAAGAGGGCCGCCCGAAAGGACGGCCCTCTTGCTTTTTCCGAAACGTCGGACAGCATCGCCCGTCATGCGGCAATTCCGGCCCGACGCTGTGCTCCTGCGGCTCAGCGCGCCATGCGCTCAACCTTCATGCGCGTTTTCTGTTCCGCGTCGTCCAGAGACGCGTATCCGTACACGCGCACCGTGCGTTCCGCCGCAAGAAGCGCCAGATTCACTCCGGCCTCCTTCAGCTTGTGTACATACTCCACGTAGAGCAGCAGCGTGTTCGTGGAATAGGTCTTCAATTCCCCGGTGAGATAGGTTTCAAACGACGTCGTCATCGGCGTGTCCTTGTCGCTGGTCAGCGGACGCCCTCCGGCCCGCACGTACGGATACTGCTGATCGACCTCCCGTTCCCATTCCACCTGCGCGGCCACGATTTCCCGAATGAGCGCGGCCTTTTCCTCGTCTATCGTCGGCAGACTGTCCTTCAGCTCCGCAAATTCCGCCGGACAGGTGTGCTCCATCATGAAGGCGTACTTCTCCATGGGAAGATTGCGGCCCGCCTGCTTGGCGTTCATGAGATCGGAACAATAGCTCAGAAGCATTTCGTCGTTCCAGTCCCCGAACTGACACTCCCGCATCTTTTTGAAGAACGCCTCGTCGTTCTGACAGCTTGCGCGCCCGCCCTTGTTCTGAACCTTGTCGAACATCTCCCATTCCATGTTGCAGATGTCGTCGATCAGCTTTTTTCTTGCCTCATGTTTGGAATCGTTTTCCATACTTTTTCTCCCGGGACGGAAGTCCGTGCCTTTTTCTGCCCAAAAGGCCTCCGAAAATGCAGGCTCCGCCCTCAACAGGTTAAAAAACAATGAGCGGACCATGCTGCCGGATGTCCGCTCCGGGAAACGTATGACCTTGCGGGCAAGAGATATGCCTCCCGTATCGGCCGCGGCGCTCCATCCGGCGCGCCATGCGATGGGCGAGCTTTCCGGGAGTCCTGACGCGAGTTGCTCCTGTTTTCTCCTGCCCGAACTGGAACTTTCATGAACACAGGCGTCATATTGGCCCGCTGTGTCGTCATCGTCAATACTGCGTGCCCGTAAGGGCCGAAGCGCTGGCGCTCAAAACGGCGCTCGAGGAGAAACTTTTCCACCGCCATCCGGTCGCTCGAAAGAAGAGCGGCCTGGCTTCCGCAGAAATGGCGACGTCGCGCGATTCGGCCCATCCTCCGGCGGAGCAGGAAACGCGAACATCCTCGTCTCCCCCGCCCCTCGTTGTACAGCGCCCCCGGAGCATCGCGCCCGCACGCCGGGCGTCCCTCCCCATCAAGCGCCGTCTGCGAAAAAACGCGCCGGAACCGTGTTCCGACGCGTTTTTTTTCATGACTCGAAGCCCGAGCGGATCGGGCGTCGATTATTTGGCGCGCGCCTTGCGCACGGGAGTGCCGTCAAGCCTCCAGATGCCGAAGCCCGTAAGGGCGCACAGCAGGGAGAAGATGGGCACGAACCAGTTGAGGAAGGCGTAGGGCACGAAATCGTAGGCACTCACGCCGAGCACGCCGGCAATGTAGAAGGCGTGGACGCTCCACGGAACCAGCGGGCAGCCGATGGTGCCGGCGTCCTCGCAGGTGCGGGAGAGCACGAGCGGGCTGATGTCGGCCTTCTTGAAGGAATCGAGGAAGGCACGGCCGGGCACGATGACGGCCAGCATCTGGCTGCCGGTGCCGAAGTTGATGAGGTAGGCCGCCGCGAGCGCGGAAGCCACGAGACGCACCGCGGACTTGGCGCCCTTGAGGATGGCTTCGAGCAGCACTTCGAGCACGCGGGAGCGTTCCAGCACGCCGCCGAAGGCCATGCCGGAGCAGAGCAGCAGCACCGTGGGCATGATGCTCATGAGGCCGCCGCGGGAGAGCAGCGGATCAAGCTGGGCGATGCCTGTCTTGGATACATAGCCGGACGTGAGCATGGTGGCGAGCTTGTTGAAGGGCACGCCCTCGAACACGGCAATGACCATGGCGGTGAGCAGGCAGATCAGCATGACCGGCAGCACCGGATAGCGGCGATAGGCCAGCACGATCATGAGCACGGGCGGCAGGAAGGCCACGGGACCGAGACTGAAGTTGGCCTCAAGGCCGGTAAGGATGGCGTTCAGGCTCTCCAGCGACGCGCCCTGCTGGGCGGCCACGGAACTGCCCAGGAAGGTATAGGCGATGCCCGCCACGATGAAGGCGGGGACAGTGGTCCAGAGCATGGACATGACGTGCGAGAACAGAGGCACTTCGCACACCGACGCCGTGATGTTGGTGGAGTCGGACACGGGAGACATCTTGTCGCCGAGATACGCACCGGAAACGATGGCGCCCACGGTCATGTAGGCGGGATAGCCGAGCGCCTGTCCCACGCCGAGCAGCGCGACGCCGATGGTGCCCATGGTGCCGAAGGACGTGCCCGTGGCCACGGACGCCACGGAGCACAGCACCATGGCGGAAAGCAGGAAGTGCTCGGGAGCGATGAGTTTAAGACCCCAGTAAATGATTGCGGGAATGGTGCCCGAAGCCAGCCACGCGGCGATGATCATGCCCACCATGGCCAGAATGGCGATGGCGATCTGAATGCGGCCGAGAGCCTCGAACATGCCGTCCTGAAGATCCTCCCAGGTGTAGCCCGTTTTCAGAGCCATGACCGCGGCAAGCGCCACCGCGCCCAGCAGAGGCAGCACGGGAGGTCTCACACCGACCACCAGCGTGCCGTACAGGATCATGGCCACGGGCAGCACGAGTGAAAGCGTGGCCCACAAAATCGACGGTTTCTTTCCTTGCGTCTCCATAGAGACTCCTTGTTGAGGATAAACGTTCCAACCCGCCCCGGGCGGGCTTATTCCGCAACCGCCCGAACGTCCGCTCCAAAATCATGCGGCCGTCGCGCGGAGTTTTACCGCTACAGTTCCAGTCTGGTCTGCCTGCCTTCCTTCATGTCCAGCAGCGTCTGTATGCCGCAGTCCACCATGCTCGTGATGGACTCCTCGGTGTAGAAGGCCATGTGCTGAGTCAGCACCACGTTGGGGAACTGACGCAGATACACCATGTCCTTGTTCTTCAAGATGTCGGTCTTGCGGTCGGCGTGATAGATGCCCTGCTCATGCTCGAACACGTCCATGGCCAGCGATCCGATTTTTTCCGTTTCAATGCCCTCGGTGATGGCGTCGATGTCCATGAGTTCGCCGCGCGCCGTGTTGATGAGCACAACGCCGTCCTTCATGCGGGAGAGGCTCTCCCGGTTCACCATGTGACGGGTCTCGGGCGTGAAGGGAACGTGAAACGTGATGATGTCGCTTTCCCTGTAGAGCGTGTCCAGATCGACGAATTCGGCCAGGGACTTCAGCTCCTCGCACGGCGTGAGGTTGTAGGCCAGAATGCGGCATCCGAACCCGGCAAGATCGCGTATCACGGCGGCTCCGATGTGCCCCGTGCCCACCACGCCCACGGTCTGCCTGCGCATGCTGCGACCCATGAGGCCGAACAGGGAATAGTCGTTCACGTTCTGCCGCCACATGGCAGGCTTGTAGCAGCGCAGCACGAGAAGCATGAGCATGATGGTGAAATCCGCCACGGCGTCGGGCGGATACGAGGCGTGCGCCACCCGTATGCCGAGCTCGCGGGCGGCGTCCAGATCAATGTGATCCACGCCGATGGTGCGGGTGGACACATACCGCACGCCCATATTCTTCAGCGCTTCCAGCAGGGGGCGGTCCAGACGGCTGCGTCCGAGCACGGACACGCCTTCGGCGCCTTCGGCCTCGGCGACGGTCGCCAGAGACAGATTGGCCTCCACAAGACGCAGGGAAACGGGCAGCGTGCGGGAAAGATGTTCCAGTTCCTGTCTTTCGTCATGACTGACTTCAAAGACAACGATGTTCATGGGCAGATCTCCAAAAAGAAACGTGTGCGGAGAAGCGGCCTACAGAAAAGCGGCCGCCAGACCATAGAGAATCACGCTGACGAACAGCGAAGGCAGCATGTTCAGCGTTTTGCAGTCCTTGATGCGGAGCATGGACACGCCGGACACAAGAATGAGTATGCCTCCCACCACCGAGACTTCGGTGAGAAGATCGCGGGGCACGAAGGAGCCGAGCCAGAGTCCGAGCAGATACAGTCCGCCCTGCCAGCAGAAGAGCACGGGCGCGGCAAAGGCTATGCCAAGTCCGTAGGTGGACGCCAGCACCATGGACGTGACGAAATCCAGCGTGGCGTTGGTGAAGAGGAAGGTGTGATTGCCGTGAACGGCGCTTTCGATGGGGCCGAGTATGGAAAGCGTGCCGATGCAGAAGAGCAGAATGGCGGTGGCAAGCCCGCGGCCGAGATCGGAACTGCCCATGCGGCGGGCCAGATTCTGGAACTTTCCGTCCCAGTCCCACACGGCGCCGAGAAAACTGCCGAGCGCCATGCTCAGAATGAACAGCACCGGATACCGGCTGTTGGGCATGTTGGACACCACGGCGTTGATCCCTATGGCCACGGCGGAAAAGCCCATGGCGTCGAAGAGGGCCTGCTGATATTTTTCCTTGATTCCCTTGCGCAGCACGCTGCCTATCACGCTGCCGCAAAGTATGGCCGCAGTATTGACTATGGTGCCTAACATATTACCTCCATCAACATGTCGGTCATCCATACCATAAATCAGTCCGTCAGGTAACCCCTTCCCCGTCCCTCTCCCCCGCCCGGTCCGACGTTGCCAAGATCCGCCACTTCCTATACAAGAACAGTCGACGCATACTTCCAATGCATTATGGAGAAACAACATGCGCAAACTTCTATTGTCCTGCCTGCTGATCGCCGCCGCGCTCATGCTCGGCCCCGTCTGCCAGGCTCAAGCCGGAGGAAAAAACATGGTCACCCTCAAGACCAACAAAGGCGACATCGTCCTTGAACTCGACGCCGAAAAGGCCCCCAACACCACCAAAAACTTTCTTGAATATGTGAAGTCCGGCTTCTATGACGGCACCATCTTCCACCGCGTCATTCCCGGATTCATGATCCAGGGCGGCGGCTTCGACAAGAACATGGTTCAGAAGCCCACCCGCGAACCCATTGAAAACGAAGCCAACAACGGCCTGAAAAACGATACCTACACCATCGCCATGGCCCGCACGCAGGCTCCCCATTCCGCCACGGCCCAGTTCTTCATCAACGTGGCCGACAACAAGTTCCTCAACTTCAGCGCTCCCACCATGCAGGGCTGGGGCTACGCCGTGTTCGGCAAGGTGGTGAAGGGTCAGGACGTGGTCGACGCCATCGCCCAGGTTCCCACCACTTCGCACTATCCCCATCAGGACGTGCCGGTGGAACCCGTGATCATTGAAAAGGCCGTCATCGACTAAGACTTTTTTCTGCCCATCTTCCGGGCAGACGCAGAACGCCTCTTCCGAACGCATCGGAGGAGGCGTTTTTTCGTTCCGTGGGCTGTCCCGAACACGCGAAGACACGCGTTCCGCCTGCCCGCCTTTTCGGCAGAGGCTCCCGGCAGGCGCGCAGGCACAAAACAGGCCGCGAGCATCCCCGCAGAAACGAGGCGGGAAAGAGCCCTTCCCGCGCAGGCGAAAAACAGACGGAAGGCGCTCCGACGATTGCCCCTGCCCAAACACGTTCTGCACCGTTCCAACGCAGGAAAGTCACCGCGGCCCCGCCCAAAGCCGCGGGCCAGGTCCCCAACAGGATGTCGCACTCATCCGCCAGACTCCGATGCCCGCACTCCGCCGAAAAGGGCCCGCAGGGCCGGAGCAGAGCGTTTTTGCAGCTTCGCCCCGCCCTCTCTCCTCCGCCCGGCCGAAAAAAAAGGAGCCGAAGCATCGCTCCGACTCCCGACGCGCGTCCTGCGCGCCTGCTCAATGTTTATCCGCGTCGCTGCTGCGAGTCCCGGCACGCTCTTCAACGTCCGAGGACTTTTCCAGTCCGGCCGAGCGCAGCAGCGAACGGAAAAACGCGCCCGCCGCTTCGCCGCCCCGTTCGGCATACCACGCGGGCGGATGCGGCAGAAGCAGCACGGCCGCGATCAGCGCCAGGGCCAGCACCGCAAGCGCCTGCACGAGCACGGCAAGCGCCATGAACAGGATGCCCAGCGCCAGCGCTCCGCACCATGCGGCGGCAAGCCACCGCC
>NZ_DBMAHT010000055.1:0-12699 GCF_057866825.1 Mailhella sp. | reverse complement strand
ACCGCTACGGGTGAAGCCTTCGACATGTTCGCCATGACGGCGGCGCATCGCACGCTTCCCCTCGGCACACTGGTCAAAGTGGAACACAAGGCCACCGGCAAAAGCGTCATCGTGCGCATCAACGACCGCGGGCCTTATTCCAAAAACAGAATTATCGACTTGTCGTTTGCGGCCGCCGACAGTCTCGGTCTTTCCGAGACGGGCGTTTCCCGAGTGACCCTCCAGATCGTCGGCGACAGCGAGGGTCATCCGCTGCTGAGTTCTCAGGCCTTTTTCGTCAAGCTGGCGGAAACGCAGGTGTCTTCCGACGCCGTGGCGCAGCAGCTGCGCCGCCTCATCCGTCTGGGCCTGTACGACGCGGCCTCCCTGCTGCATACGCGCGACGGCCTGATGGCCATCGGCCCGTACGCAAGCTTCCAGGAATCGCAGGATGCGCTGGTGCGCGTGGCCACCACCCACCCCGGAGCCAGCATCATGCTTGCGGAGAAAAACTCCATGTCCCCGGCCGTTCAGGCCGTGGCCGAAAGGTAGCTTCGCCCCCGGAAAAGGCGAACCGACCTCGCGGCGCGTGAGAAACGCCGCCACACGATGCGCTTGCCCCCGAGCTTCAGGCCCGGGGGCTTTTTTATGCCCTGCGGCCTGCCTGCGGCTGGTCGCGCAGCGTTTTTTCGGCGCACAACGCAGCGGAGCGCGGTTTGCCGTCTGCGTCGCGGACCTCGAAAAAGCGGATTTGCGGCGCTCTTCCGAACGTGCTTTGCGAAGGTGCAACAGTGTTTTCCTGCCGCATGCCGTGCCGAAAAGCAAGGATTTTTTGCCCGCAGAAGGGCGGAACCGGGCCGGGCGAACAGGGTATCATGAACGATATTAAATAGTAATGATAATCTTTACTATTTACAAAAATTGTCGACCGTGGCATGTTTTCCTCAAAGGCGTCATGGGAATTTTCTCACACGGCACCTTCATGGTGCGCAACCAAGGAGCAAGCTTATGGCTGATAAGAACGACTATCTGACTACCGGTACCGGTGCGCCTGTAGCCGACAACAATCATGCGCTGACTGCCGGCCCCCGCGGTCCCATGCTGATGCAGGACGTCTGGTTTCAGGAGAAGCTGGCCCATTTCGACCGGGAGGTCATTCCGGAGCGGCGCATGCACGCCAAGGGCTCCGGAGCCTACGGAACCTTTACGGTGACGCACGACGTCACGAAGTACACGAAGGCCTCGCTTTTTGCCGAGGTGGGCAAGAAAACGGAAGTGTTCGCGCGTTTTTCCACGGTGGCGGGCGAGCGCGGCGCGGCGGACGCGGAGCGGGACATCCGCGGTTTTGCCGTGAAGTTCTACACGGATCAGGGCAACTGGGACATGGTGGGCAACAACACGCCGGTGTTTTTCCTGCGCGATCCGCTCAAGTTCCCGGATCTCAATCACGTGGTCAAGCGCAATCCGCGCACCAACATGCACAGCGCCGCGGACAACTGGGACTTCTGGACCCTGCTGCCCGAAGCGCTGCATCAGATCACCGTGGTCATGAGCGACCGCGGCATTCCGGCGTCGTATCGGCACATGCACGGTTTCGGCAGCCATACCTACAGCCTCATCAATGCGGAAAACAAGCGCTTCTGGGTCAAGTTCCACTTCAAGACGCAGCAGGGCATCAAGAACCTCACGGACGCCGAGGCTGAAGCGCTCATCGGCCGGGACAGGGACAGCCATCAGCGCGATCTGTACGAGCACATCGAAAAGGGCGATTTCCCCCGCTGGACGCTGTACTTCCAGGTCATGCCGGAAGAAGACGCCGAAAAGCTGCCCTATCATCCGTTCGATCTGACGAAGGTATGGTATCACAAGGATTGCCCGCTCATCGAAGTGGGCGTGCTGGAGCTGAACCGCAATCCTGAAAACTATTTTGCCGAGGTGGAGCAGGCGGCCTTCAATCCTGCGAATCTGGTGCCCGGCATCGGCGTTTCGCCGGACAAGATGCTTCAGGGGCGGCTGTTCTCCTACGGCGACGCGCAGCGCTACCGTCTGGGCGTCAATCACAACATGATTCCGGTGAACAGGCCCCGCTGTCCCTACCACAGCTTCCACCGCGACGGCGCCATGCGCGTGGACGGCAATTACGGCAGTTACACGAGCTACGAGCCCAACAGCGCGGGGGCCTGGCGCGAGCAGCCGGAATTTGCGGAACCGCCGCTCAAGATCAGCGGCGACGCGGCCCGCTGGGACTATCCCTGCGACGACGCCGACTATTTCGAGCAGCCCGGCAAACTGTTCCGTCTGATGTCGCCGGAACAGCAGGAAGCGCTGTTCGGCAACACGGCAAGAGCGCTGGGCGATGCGCCCAGGGAAATCAAGCTGCGTCACATCCGCCACTGCTTCAAGGCTGATCCGGCGTACGGCATCGGCGTGGCCCGGGCCTGCGGCATTCCGGAAAGCGAAATCTAGTCAGCGGGCATTCCGGCGTTTCCATCCTCCCGGGAAACGCCGGACATAAGGAAAGGCAGGTGTGCCGGAGCGGCATGCCTGCCTTTGTGTTTTTTCGGTGCAGGGCATGTTGCAGACTGCGCACTTGCAGAAGCAAGGCGGGCTGCTTGGGAGTGACCGGGCAGGCGCAGGGGGAAGCGTTCGCCTGTATCGCGGGGCGCTGCGTCCAAGCCGCCGGGGGGCGAAGCGTTCGGCGCGGCGTCGCGAGGGAAGCCGCGCGTCTTTCTCTCCGCGCGCTCAGGCGGTCGGCGTGCTGGTCAGGCGTCAGGGGAAAAGTATCAGAAAATTTCCCGGGCCAGCGCTTCCGCCGCGCGATGCGCGCTGCCGGGCTTGCCGCAGCGTTCGCGAAGCTCTTCCAGATCGCGCACGATGCCGTCCAGCTTTTCGGGGTGTTCGAGCCAGTCCGCCACGCGCCGCGCCATGGGTTCGGGGTCGGCGTCCTTTTCGATGTGCTCGGGAAACACGGTGCGGTTCATGATGAGGTTTGTCAGGCTTATCCACTTCACCTTGATGACGCGCAGGGCAACCTGGTACGAGAGCGGGGAGACCTTGTAGGCCACGAGCGTGGGCACGCCCGCAAGGCCCGTTTCCAGCGTGGCCGTGCCCGAGGCCGCCATGATACACTGAAACGAGCGCATGAGGCGGTAGCGGTCTGCGCCGTCGTGCATCACGAGGGGCGCGTCGCAGTTCCAGAGCGAGCGCAGATGCTCTTCGGAAAAGTTCGAGGAGCGTATGCAGTGAAATTCCAGATCGGGAAACTTTTTCGTGAGCAGCGCGGCCGCGCCCGCAAAGGCCGGCATGAGGGAATCCACTTCCTTGCGGCGGCTGCCGGGCATGAGCCCTATGCGGTGCGGAACGGGGGAGACGTCCTTGATGGACGCGTAATCCACAAGATCCACCAGCGGATTGCCCACATACTCGACGTCCATGCCGTGGGCGTGGTAGAAATCCACCTCAAAGGGCAGGATGGAGAAAATGCGGCGCACGTGTTCCTTCAGGAATTTCACGCGGCCCGTGCGCCAGGCCCACACCTTGGGCGGAATAAAATAATAGACGGGAATGTTCAGGGCACGGGCTATCTTTGCCACGCGGAAGTTGAATTCCGGCGCGTCGATGAGCAGCACGGCGTCCGGCCGGACGCGTTCCATTTCGCGGCGGATGCGGCGCAGAAGTCCGAAGATGCGCGGCAGACTGGTCAGCACTTCCACAAGGCCCATGACGGAAAGCTCTTCCACGCGCAGCAGATTTTCCTGACCGGCGCGGGCCAGATTGTCGCCGCCCATGCCCACGACGCGCAGCGCGTCCTTCGGCGTGATTTCGCGCAGAGCGGCCAGCAGCGCGCCGCCCTGAAGGTCGCCGGAAATTTCACCGGCATTGATCCACAGTGTCTTCATGGGAAACCTCGCGATCTGTCCCGGCGAAGCGCTTCAGGGCAGGGTAGAAGGCGTTGATGAGCGCTCCGGCCGCCAGCGTGAACACGAGGCGGAAGCCGAGCAGGCCCCACAGGCTGCCGCCCACGAGGGTGAGCAGCAGCGTGTCTTCGATGAGGGAGTGGGAAAGCCCGAGCAGGGAGATGGCGCAGAGCGCGTCCTGACGGGAAAGCGTGCCCTGCTGGGCGTTCTTGATGAGTATGCCGCTGCCGTAGAGCAGGCCCATGGTGAAGCCGATGACCACGATGGACACGGCCTTGGGGGAAACGCCGAGCAGGCGCAGCGCCGGGCCGAGCAGACGGCCCATCCAGTCGGAAATGTGGAACACGTCGAGAAAGCGCTGCAGCAGCATGACGGCGCAGATGATGACGTACATTTCGGCCAGCGTTTTTACCTGCTGAATCAGCCAGTCGCTCCAGGAAGTGGTGGCCCCGGCGGAAAGCAGAATGGCGGCCGGCTGCTGAAGCAGGCCGAAGCCGTCGAGAACAAGATGCAGCAGAAAGGCGGCGAGAATGCCCGAGCCGAGGCGCAGGAAGAACTGAAACGGCATGGACACGCCGCATTGTCCGGCGATGCGCACTTCGAGAATGAGGCTGTGCGCAATGAGCACCAGCACGCCGAACACCGTGGTCTGGGCGACGGTGAGCTCGGGAAGCTGCGGCGCAAGGGAAATGAGCACCATGAGGCCGGAATACATGCTCACCAGAATGCAGGAGATCCAGGCGAGACTGAACTCCGCGGGCAGGCCGACGAGATCCATGACCGGACGCATGGGGAGCGAGATCCAGGGAATGAGACCGCTTTCTTCCAGAATCTTCACGAGCACGACGATGGGAATGAGAAAGCGGAAAATGCCGAGGGCGACTCTGTGACCGTCGCGCCAGCAGTCCGACAGGTGTTTCAGAAGAGCGTTCATGATGCCATCCGTGCGTGAGGGCGGGCCGGAAAAGAGGGCGGAGCGCCGTGGGGAGAAGGGGCGTTTTGTTCGGAACGCGCCGGGAGGAGGCGGGAAGCGGCGGCGTTTTTGCGGACGCCTGCGGAAAGGCTTGCGTTCCTGCGCCGAAGAAAGAGGGGTGTCCGCCGGGGAAGCGCTGCGCGGCGTCGCGGAAAGGGCGGGGGAAAAGAGGTTTTTTGCGGAGCACATCCGCGGTCCGGGCGGGACGTTTGCATCGTCCCGCCCGGAAGGCGCTTATTTTTCGCGGTCGAGATAGCCGTAGCGGGCGGACACGCCGTCGGTGCGGCTCACGATGCGGTCGGCCACTTCGTCCACGGTGTCGGGCGTGACGATGCCGAGATCGCGCACGAGATAGTATTCCATGGAGCCTTCGGAAAGGGCGAGTGTCCAGACCACGGCGTACACGGAGCCCACGCCGGGACGGGAGGGAAATTCCGCCGCCGTGGAAAGCAGAATGCGGAACTTGGCCTCGCGCGGAGGATTGGCGGGATTGGAGCTGTTGATTTTTTTCTGCAGGCTGTTGAAGAGGGCCACGCCGATGCTGTCGTCGCCTTCAAATTCCACAACCACGGGGGTGCGGCGCTCCGCCTTGCGGGGTGCGTCGTCGGCCGCAAAGGCGGCGGAGCTCATGCACAGGCAGGCGAGCAGGGCCGATGCGGCAAAAAAACGAAGAGCTTTCATGCAATCTCCCTCGGCTGAAGGTCAGCCGTGTGGGCGCGGCAGCGCCGCGCGATGTGAGCCGGGGGCTCCGGCAAAAAGCGTTAGAAACCTTCTTCCAGCGGCGGCCAGATCAGGGCGAGTTCCGGCTGCGGAGCCTGCGGACGGCTCGACGGCGCAAGGAGCACGCGGCGGCCGTCGAGGCTCAGGCGGCCTTCGGCCAGCCACTGCAGCGCCTGCACGTAGATGCGGTGCTCGAACACGTGAATGCGATTGAGCAGCGCTTCGTCGTCTTCGTCCTGACGCACGGGAAGCGTGGCCTGAACGATGATGGGCCCGCCGTCCATGACGGGATCCACGATGTGCACGGTGCAGCCGCTGAACCTGGCGCCGTACTGCCAGGCGTCGCGCGCGCCGTGCGTGCCGGGAAAGGCGGGAAGCACGGCGGGATGAATGTTCAGCACGCGGCCGGGAAAGGCGTCGAGAAACGCGGGCGTGACGAGGCGCATGTAGCCGGCAAGGGCCACGGTGTCCACGCCGGCGGCGGTAAGTTCCTCCACCATGCGCCTGTCGAAGGTTTCGCGGTCGGGAAAGGTTTTGTGATCGAGGCACAGATGCGCGATGCCGTGCCTCTCGGCGCGGTCGAGCACCGGCGCGCCCGGGCGGTTCGCAATGATGATGCGGATGTCCGCGTCGAGCCTGCCTGCTTCTGCGGCGTCGATCATGGCCTGGGCGTTGGTTCCGCTGCCCGAGGCGAGAATGCCGAGCTTGAGGGTCATGCGCGCTCCTTGTGCGCAAAGGCCGCGCACACGGCGTCCACCATTGCGGGAATGGTGAAGGATTCCGACTGAATGTCGGGCTCAAGCCCCAGCGAACGCATGGTTTCCGCAGTCACGGGGCCGATGGCGGCAAAGCGCACGCCCGGATGCTTCTTCAGCTCGTCGAGCGGAATGGAGGCAAGAAAATTGCGCACCGTGGAGGAAGAGCCGAAGGTCACGCAGTCGAGCGTGCCTGCTTCGAGCGCTTCCATGACCTTGTCGCGGTTTTCCTCGGAAGGCACGTTTTCGTAGGCGGCAATGACGTCCACGTCGGCTCCGGCTTCGCGCAGCGCGCGGGGCAGCACGTCGCGGGCTTCCCTGGCGCGGGGCAGCAGCACCTTCTGTCCCTTCATGCCGAGTTCGAGCATGGCCTGCGCCACGCCTTCCGCCACGTAGGAGGAGGGCACGAGGTCGGGGCGAATGCCCATTTCTTCCACGGCCTTCGCCGTGGCCGGGCCGATGGCGGCCACCTTCACGGAGCCGAGGGCGCGGGCGTCGAGCTTGAGCGCGGAGAGGCGCTGCCGGAAGAAGCGCACGCCGTTCACCGAGGTGAACACCACCCAGCCGTAGCGGGAAAGATGACTCACGGCTTCGTCGAGTTCGGCGTAGTCGGGCATGGGAACGATCTTGATGGTGGGGAACTGAATGACGCGCGCGCCTTTTTCCGCCAGAAGCGCGGCGCTGCCGCTGGCCTGCTCGCGCGCCCTCGTGACCACCACGGTGCGGCCGAAGAGGGGCTTTTTCTCGAACCAGTCGAGCTTGTCCTTGAGGCGCACCACGTCGCCCACCACGATGATGGAAGGATTGGTGAAGCCTTCGCGCACGGCGGCGTCCGGCAGATCGGCCAGCGTGGAGGCGAGGGAACGCTGCCTGTCGGTGGTGCCCCAGTACACCAGGGCCGCGGGCGTATTCCCGTCCATGCCGGACTCGATGAGCTTGGCCGCGATGTCGGGCAGATTCTTCATGCCCATGAGAAAGACCAGCGTGGAGGCGCTGCGGGCGAGAGCCTTCCAGTCGTGAACGGAACCGGGCTTGGTGGGATCTTCGTGACCGGTGATGATGGTGACGGAGGACGAATAGGCCCGGTGCGTGAGCGGAATGCCCGCGTAGGCCGGACCGGCAATGGAACTGGAAATGCCGGGAATTTCCTCAAAGGGAACGCCCGCGTCCACGAGTTCCTCGGCCTCTTCGCCGCCGCGTCCGAAAATGTAGGGATCGCCGCCCTTGAGGCGCGCAACAACCTTGCCCTCCTTCGCCTTGGCGATGAGCAGCTTGTTGATGTCGCCCTGTTTCATGGCGTGATTGCCGGCGATTTTGCCTACATAGATGAGTTCGGCATCGGGCCGGGCCAGGGCGAGGAGCTCCTCGCTGGAAAGATAGTCGTACACCACGACGTCCGCTTCAGAAAGAACCTTTCTGCCTTTGCAGGTGAGCAGGCCGGGATCGCCGGGGCCTGCGCCGATGAGATAAACGTACATCCGTCCTCCGGGTCTTGAATTCAGGCGCAGTGTACTTATTAATAGGATGGTGAGCAAGACTTTCCTCGGCGGGCCTCTCTGTTCGTTGTCACCTTGTGAAAGTTCTTGTGGGCGCAGACTTGTTTTTTTGCGCTTTGTGAGGTAATCTTCATCAGCTTTCCTCCGGTGCATCCTTGCGCCGGTCCGGCCGCCCCGGCAATAGCTCTCGCCGGGAAATATGTGGAATAATTCCACATACTTTTATCCCTAAAAACGGCGATGCGGCGGGCGGTTTGGAAGCGTGGTGCGGAAATGTGGCCGGGGCAGATTGCCCCTGTCAGGATGCAAGTTGGCGGACAACGCGACAGGAGACAACCATGAGCATCTTTTTCTACTGTTTGGCCTATGTGGCGGTTATAGCCTTCGTGGCCGTGGCTCTGATGAGAATCATCGGCTATCTCAAGAAACCTCAGCATCTGCGCTGGGAACTGTATCCCGTGGCGCATGAAGACCCTGAAAAGGTCGAATACGGCGGCAGCTACCTTGAAAACACCGAATGGTGGAAAGACAAGCATCGCAGCTGCATGGTCGGCGCTCTCAAGGGCTTCCTCATTGAAGCTCTGTTCCTCAAGGCCGTGTGGGAACACAACCGCACTCTCTGGGTGCGCACGTATCCCTTCCACATCGGTCTGTACCTTCTCATCGGCGCCATGGGCATGACCATTCTGTCCGCCCTCGGCATGCTCGCCGGCGCCGACGGCTTCGTGACCTTCTGCACCGTGATCACCGTGATCTGCGACGTGTTCGGCTTTGCCGGCATCCTGTTCGGCTCCATCGGCCTCATTCAGCGCCGTCTGTGCGACAAGGGTCTGCGCAAGTACACCACCAACGAACACTTCTTCAACCTCGGTCTGTTCGGCGTGTACGGCCTGTTCGGCCTCATGCTGTGCCTCGGTCACGGCGTGTACGACTTCGCCCTCATGGGCAACAGCTTCATCTATGGCATGTTCACCTTCACTGCCATGGAACTGACTCCCCTCTACGTTCTCTATCTGCTGATCGGCTTCTTCATGTTCTTCTGGGTGCCCTACAGCTTCCTGGGCCACCTCTTCATGAAGTACTTCACCTGGCACGACATCCGCTGGGGCGATGCTCCCACCATCAACAATCCCAAGCTTCAGAAGCAGCTTGCCAACAACCTGAACCTGCCCGTCAGCTGGCGCGCCCCGCATGTTCAGGGCGACGGCAAGAAGACCTGGGCTGAGGTTGCCACTTCCAACCCCGAGAAGCAGGACTAAGGAGCTCCATACATGAAAACTTCGCAGGAACTTACCTTTAATGATCTGTCGAGGGAAGAAGGGCTGCTCACCACGGTTGATGTGAATACCCTTCGTCCCATGCCCGTGGACTATCAGACCTTCCCCTGGAAGGTCATCACCGACGAGCAGAAAAAGCAGTACTGCTGCCTGCTCGACGACATCAACGTTCTGCTCATTCCCGTGCCTCAGACCAAGGCCGAGGAAGAAGAGATCGTCAATCGCTTCCTTGAAGGCGTGCGCAAGCTGTTCACTCCCGAGAACAACTGGACCTGCCTTGCCATGCTCGACACCACCATGGACTACTGCGCGCAGTGCAACTCCTGCTCCGAGGCCTGCCATCTGTACGAGATGACCAACGGGCATGAAATGTATCGCCCGAACTTCCGCTCCGAGCTGTTCCGCCGCATCTACAAGCAGTATGTGAAGAAGGAACCCCTCGCCAAGTGGCGTTACGGCGACACCGAACTCAACTGGAAGACCGTGGTGCGTCTGGCCGAACTCTCCTACCGCTGCAACCTGTGCCGCCGCTGCGCTCAGGTTTGCCCCATCGGCGTGGACAACGGCCTCGTCGCCCGCGAACTGCGCAAACTCTTCAGCCAGGAATTCGGCTGGAACCCCCGCGAACTGCATGAAAAGGGCACCAAGCTGCAGCTCGAAGTCGGTTCCTCCACCGGCATGAATCCCTCCGTGGTTCAGGAAACCGTGGAATTCATCGACGAAGACTACGTCGAAACCACGGAATACGAATTCAAGACCCCCTGGGACGTGCCGAACGCCGACATTCTGCTCATCCACAACGCCGGCGAAATGCTCGCCTGGCCCGACAACATCGCGGCCTTCTCCCTCATTTTTGAAGCCGCCGGTCTGTCCTGGACCCTGAGCTCCGAAATCGCCGGCTACGACTCCGTGAACTACGGCGTGTTCTACGACGACGTGCAGGCCGCCCGCGTGGCCATCAAGCACGCCGAAGCCGCCAAGAAGCTCGGCGTCAAGAAGATCGTGCTCGGCGAATGCGGTCACGCTCACAAGGCCCTCACCGTCATTGCCGACCGCATCCTGCCGCCCGACCTGAACATTCCCCGCGAAAGCTGCTTCCCGGTGCTGCGCGACATCGTGCTCGGCGGTCGCCTCAAGCTCGATCCCAGCCGCAACAACTTCCCCGTCACCCTGCACGACCCCTGCAACCTGGTTCGTCTCATGGGCGTGGTGAAGCCTCAGCGCGACGTTCTGCACGCCATCTGCCCGCAGTTCCGTGAAATGACGCCCCACGGCGTGGAAAACTACTGCTGCGGCGGCGGTTCCGGTTTCGCCATCATGACGCGCAACAACATCAACGAATGGCGCATGAACATCACCGGCCGTAAAAAGATGGAACAGATCTGCGGCGCCTTCAAGGACTGCCTCGGTCCTGAAGTCAAGAAGTACATCTGCGCTCCCTGCTCCAACTGCAAGGGCCAGATCCGCGAACTGCTCGAACAGAACAATCTGCTTGAGAAGAACGGCATGCAGTACGGCGGCCTTGTCGAACTCATCGTCAACGCCATGACCGACGTGAAGCCCGGCTTCATCAAGTGGGAAGAAGAATAAGAACAACGGCGGGAGGAAGAGCGATCTTCCTCCCTTGAGAACGACAGGACGGAGGCTCCGCCTTCCGTCCTGTTTTTTTTATCCGCGGGGGAAAACATCAGTCGGGCCTGGCGCACGAAGCATCAACCGGGCAGGAGATGCTACCCTGACGGCAGCGAAGTTTCGGGGCAGGGCAGAGCGGCCGGGCATAGTCGGCGAGCCGCAGGACTGTTTTTCATGGAGGTTCGTCCGGGGGAGGCAGAGGCGGCGGAAGGGCAGGGGCGCAGATTCAGTGCGCCGGTCGCGCGGGCAATGCGCGGATTTGTCGAAGCCGGACCGCATGCATGCGCGCGTCGATGACGCAACGGAGCAGCGGCTGGAGAAAATCACATGCGGCATCATGATGGGCAAGCCGACGGAAAGGGCAGGTGAGACGCCAGGGCAGAGCAGGCGCGGCTTCGAGTGCGGGCAACGCGTCCGTCGAACTCATCCGCCGGGAGCGGCGGAAGCATTCGGGGATTGCCGGAGGTGGGGGCGGTCTCCGCGCGGCGCGCGTGAAGGGGGCGGACGGTGGAGACGGAAAAAGGCGGACGCGACGGCGAGGACCCGCCGTGGGGAGCGCAAATCGTTTTGTTCCCGTCTGGACAAGGCGAAATAGCCAGAGTATAACTCTGCTCAATTTACGGCGATCAATCTGCAATCTGCGCGCTGAGCCACACTCAGACCCGAGGGGGAATTATGGATTTTTTCTGGACGTGCTTCATGGTCGGGCTGGGCTGGTGCTTCGGCGGCGTTGTCGGCGGGGCCACGGGCATAGGCACCATCATGGTGGCCATGCCCCTCATGACGGCGGTGCTCTCTCCCGGCGACGCCGTGCTTGTTTCCTGCCTTGCGGGGTTTTACAGCACGATTCATCTTTCCTATTCCTACCGCAAGTCGTGCTGCTGGCGGGAGATACGCGATCTTGTCATCGGCGCGGTGCCGGGCTGCGTTCTCGGTGCGCTGGTGCTGCGTGTGGCTTCCATGCAGACCCTTCAGCTCATGGTCTGCGCCATACTCGCCTGCTTCATCGTCATGCAGTGCTTCCACAAAGCGGCCTCGTACCGCCTGCCGGATTCCACGATCATCGGCATTGTGGGCGGTCTCGTCTGCGGCTTCGTGAGCGGTTCCGTGGCCATGGTGGGGGCTCCGCTCGGCATTTACGTGCTCATGAAGCACTGGTCTGCCGACAGGGCGCGTGGCAACATGAGCGTGTTCTACGTGTTCACCAGCGTGGCTTCCGTGCTTTCGCAGGCCGTTGCCGGTTTGTACACCATGACGCTGTTTCAGATATCGCTCGCAGGCGTGGCGGGCTGTTTTCTGGGGCAGCTTGTGGGCGTGCGTCTCGGCCGCCGCATCAATCAGCAGCTTTTTCAGCGCCTCGTGCTGGGATTTCTGGCCCTCGCCGCGGTAATTCTTTTTGCCCGTGCCATGGGATGGTAATATTTCCGCGTTATGCTTTGCTCGAAAAGGACCGTTCGGCTCTTCCCAGCGGCGCTTTTCGTGATTATGGTATTGGTGACTGTACCCGTTCCGTTTCGGGGCGGATGGTCGATAACTCAGCCCATAAGGAATGAACATGAACAAATGGAAAACTTTCGCCCTCTGCGCGGCCTGCCTCGCCACGCTCTCCTTCTCCATGCCTGACTATGCGGATGCCGCACGTCTCGGCGGCGGGCGAAGCTTCGGCAGTTCCTCCATCATGAGCCGGCCGGCCACGCCGCCTTCCGGCGCTTTCCGCGGAGGCTCCTCCTCGGTGCAGCGTCAGGCCCCCATGGCCAGCACGGCCAACGGCGGCGCCGCCACCATGGCCCGCAACAACACCGGTCTTCTCGGCGGCCTGTTCGGCGGTCTTCTTGCCGGCACGCTGCTGGGCTCCCTGTTCGGCGGCCACGGCATGGGCGGCGGCATGCTGGGCGGCGTGCTCAATCTGATTATTCTCGGCCTGCTTGTGTACTTCGGCGTGCGCATGTT
>NZ_DBMAHT010000054.1:0-12963 GCF_057866825.1 Mailhella sp. | reverse complement strand
CCTCCGTGCCCATGGGCGTCAAGGTCAAGGAGCTCTACTCCAACAAGTTTTTCCCCAAGCCCAAGGCCAAGCCGCGCAAGTCCTTTGAAACCAAGCTCGGCATTCCCGGCCCCTGGTTCAAGGGCGTGGTGACCACGGCCAACGCCAGAGCCTGCCGGGAATTCATGGACAAGCACGCCGTCGCCTTTGCCCGGGCCGAGCTCAATTCCGGCGTGCCTTCGGAAGTGGCTGCGGCTCTGCTCTTTGTGGAAACGCGCCTCGGCGGCTACCTCGGCAAGCACAACGCATTCTACATGCTGGCAAGCATGTCCGTGACCAGAGATCCTTCCGAGATTCCCGAATATCTGGCCAAGCTTCCGGGTTCCGAGCAGCATCTGCCGTGGATACGGGAGAAGATGGAAGTCAAGGCGGACTGGGCCTACCGTGAACTCAAGGCCCTGCTCGCCTACTGCTACGCCAACAATCTGGATCCTCTCAAGATCAAGGGCTCGATCTACGGAGCCATAGGCCTGTGCCAGTTCATGCCCAGCAACATTTCCCGCTACGCTCTGGACGGCAACGGCGACGGCGTGATCAACCTGTTCACCGCGGAGGACGCCGTGGCGAGCCTGAGCAACTATCTGCAAAGAAACGGCTGGAAAAAAGGCATGAGCGTGGCGCAGCAGACCAGAGTGCTGCGTTCCTACAACGCCATGGACATCTACGCCCACACCATTCTCGCGCTCGCCAAAACCATACGTCAGCTGAACTAACGCTTCAAAACAGCGCCCCGCGCTTCCGCGCCGGACACGCATCCACAAAAAAGCTGCCGGAACTTCTCCGACAGCTTTTTTATTTCGTCATTCAAACGCGTCAGGCATTTTCCTTTTTGACTTCGGAAAACGGCTTGAGCACCGGCGATTCGGCCATGACCTTGCGGGCCGCGCCGTAGAGTCTGTCCAGCGCGCGATCGGCAATCATGCGCTCCTGCATGGCCGTGACGACGCCGGTTTCCCAGATGGTCTTGCGCAGATCTTCATAATTCTGCCCCGTGCCCTTGGTCATGGAGCGCACGGCCTCTTCCGCTTCCTTGCCGGTCACGCGGATGCCTTCGCGTTCGGCAAGAGCCAGAAGAAACGTGTGTCCCTTGGCCTTCTTGCGCGCAAAGGCCAGAGATTCCTCGCGCAGATGGGCAAGCGTATCCCGAATGGTCTCGTCGTCGGCGTGCTGCTTTCTCAGATAATGTTCCACGTCGCGCTGATGCTCGCGGAAAAAGCGCATGACCAGACTTTCCGGCAGCGGGAAATCGCGTCCGTTCAGCTGCTCTTCCATGAGCTGCCGCTTGCCCTCGCGCTGAATCTGACGCATGTGCGCGGCAAAGGTCTGCTGCCACACTTCCTGCTTCAGCTCGTCGAAGGTCTTGAAGCCGAGCTTCTGCGCCGTCTCGTCGGTGAGCGGGGGCAGAACTTCCTTCTGAATGCGGCGAAGCACCACGTCGAGCTGCACTTCACGTCCGCGCATCACGGGATCAGGATAGTTTTCCGGGCACGTCATCACGCCGTGACCTTCCTCGCCCACGTTCAGGGCCCGCACGATGGGATCCATCTCCGGCACCTTGCCGCCGGGCTGCACGGGCAGAAGCTGCATGCGGAAATTGCTCGCCGTCATGCCCGGCAGGGCCTTGCCGTCCACGCTGCCGACCACGTCCACGGTCAAAAGGTCATGATCCTGCGGCTTGCGGTCGGTAATGTCCACATACGTGGCCACGCGGCGCAGCGCCTGATCCAGCATGGCGTTCAGCGCGTCTTCCGAAGGCGCGGGATCGGGCACCAGCACGGAAAGCTTCTCAAGATCCGGCAGATCCACCTCGGGCAGAATGTCGAACGACGAAGAGTACGAAAAGCTTTCCCCGTCCTTCGCCGGCTGGCCGTGATACTGCGAAGGACAAAGCGGACGAATGCCCTCTTTTTTAAGAATGTCCATCATGGTGTCGTCGGCCAGAATCTCCGTGGCGTCGGCGGCCACGCGGGAGGCAAAACGACTCTTGAGCACGTTCACCGGAATCTTGCCCACGCGGAAGCCCGGAAGATTCATGCCCTTGCCTATGGCCTTCGCCGCGCGGTCAAAGGCCTTTTTCACCTCGTCGGCGCTGCAGGTCACCGAAAGTTTCACCGACGTGGGAGAAGTTTTCTCTACGTTGTATTCCATGAAAAGCTCCTTCTGGCTCTAAGGACGAAACACCTTTTTCATCAGTTCGTTCAGCGCGCGCTCCTCCAGCATGGCGGCGCGCAGCTCAAACAGTTCCCCGGTACGGACAAGACTGCGGCGGTATCCGGCCACGTCCATGTTCTTCCTGGCCGCACGCGCGGCAAGCACTCTTTCAAACTCATCGCCGGCCATTTTCACGCCTTCGCGCTCCGCCCAGAGAAGCAGCAGCGCCCGGGCCCGCGCCTTTCCGCGCGCCTGACGCTCCGCCTCTTCCTTCATGACCTCCAGCGTTTCCTTCAGCTTCTCCGGAGACTCGAACTTCCGCTGCAGATACTGCCGGGAGCGCCGCATCGCCTCGCGACGGCACTGCTGCACCAGCGCTTCCGGCGCGTCGAAGCCCTCCCAGCTCTCCAGTCGGGCCTGAAGCGCGCGCCTGCCTTCCGAAAATTTGTGCAGCCTGTCCATCTCCAGCGCCCGCGCATGGGCGGACGCCGTGAGCGCCCGGGCGTCGCGAAAGCCCAAAGACCGGGCGAGATCGTCCGTCAAAGGCGGCAGCGTTTCCCGCTCAATGCCGCGCAGCGTCACGACAAGCTCAATGTCCCTGCCGCGCATGGACGGATCAGGATAATTGTCCGGGCACGGCGTGGAGCCGGAACCCGTTTCCCCGACGCTCAGTCCGCGCACGATGGGATCGAGATCCGGCGTCTTCTCTCCCGGTCTCGTCGGCATGAGACGCATGCGGCAGGTTCCCGTATGCATGCCGGGCACCGCTTCGCCGTCCATCTTTCCCGTCACCTCGACTTCCACGACGTCGCCGTCCTGCGGACGCCCCTCCGTCACGGACGTCTTCTCCGCCGCGCGACCGAGAACCTCCCGCACAAACAGCGATTCCTGCACGGGATCGGCCCGGGGCTCCTCTTCCTTTATATGAATGGACGAAAGATCCGGCACATCCCCGTTCTCCAGCACGCAGCATTCCATGCGGAAACAAAACTCGCGTCCGCGCACGGCGTTGCCGCCCTCGTACACCAGACCGGCCGCGGGCACCAGTGCCTCGCGGCGCAGCGCGTCATCCACGGCCGCTTCAACCAGCGCGTCCGTGGCCGCGTCGGATATCTGCTGATAAAAACGCTTCTCCACCACTTCCAGCGGAGCCTTGCCGGGTCTGAATCCGGCCATGCGGAAGCTCGCGGCAAAAGGCTGCGCCGCCTTCTTCCACGCCGACAGCACTTCGCCGGCCGGGCAGGTGAACGAAAGGCGACGCAGTCCGCCGTCTTCGACTTCCAACTTATATTCCATAATAAAAACCTGAATGATTTCCTGAGATGTTCCTGTGTCGGCCCCAAGCGGCCAGGGTTCCGCCGCCCGAAGCTCGAAAAGCGAAAACGCGCTTCACGCCTGCTGTTCGGAGGGCCCCATGACAAGCTCCACGCATCCGGTTCTCTCCTCCACACGCTCCTCAAGCGTCACAAGCCCGCGCCTGCGGTAAAAGGACACGGCCCTTGCATTGTCCCGGTACACGCAGAGCGTGAACCCCGGATGCATGCGGGACGCAATGCGGAACATGCGGCTGCCGAGCCCCTTTCCCTGCGCGGACGGCGCAACAAAAAGCGCGGCCAGAAACGTATCCGCAAAGGCCAGAAAGGCGTCGATGCTGCCCGTGGCGTCATCGACATGCAGCACGATCTCGTCGCTCATGGGAAGATAAAGCGTGCGCATGTCTTCGGCCGCAGCCTCCCAGTACGCGCGCGGAATAAAGTCGTGCGCCTCTATGGAAGCTTCCAGCCAAAGACGCACCACGTCTTCCGTATCGTCGTCGCAAAACGGACGTATCATAAGCCCTCCGGGGCCGATATTGTAACATAACCGCAGGAATGGCAAGGCAGCCGCCCGTGCGAAACGCACTTGCGCTTGCCCTCCGCTCGTGTCATGCTGTCGCCACTCAAAAACGCCGCCGCAACAGGCGGAACGTTTCCGCCGCGTCCGCCGACACCCCGAACGCCTGCGCCGCGCCCGCCAGTGACGCCTTTTTCGCGCACGAGCCCGGCAGCTTCGCCTGTTTCGGCCTTTTTCTCCAACGATTTGCAGAGGTATCCTATGAATATTGTCTCTTCCGGGGCCGCCGCCCTCCTGCTTGCTGTTTCCTGCGCCGTCACCCCCGCCTTCGCCATGCCCGGCGCCGGAGACGGCGCGGCCGCCCGCGTTTCCGATCCTGCGGAACGCTTCCGCCAGATGGACGCCGATCACGACGGAAAACTGACCTGGGAAGAACTTTCCGCCGCCCGCCCCAATCTCAGCCGCAACGCCTTCGACATCATCGACGCCGATCATAACGGCGGCATCAGCCTTGAGGAATGGCAGTCCTTTTCCTCAGGCCACGGCGGATCCGCCGTCATGCCCGACATGAGCAAAATGATGGAAGGCATGCGCGGCGCCGGAGACCGCGCCTCCATGCCCACCACGGGAACCGGCATGCCCCTCGTCATGCCTCCGGCGCAGAAGGACGCCGGAGCCGCGCAGGCACCCGCCGCAGGCAAGGCCATGCCGCTCATCACTCCTCCCGCCGAGGCCAAGTAATATGAAGGACTCCACCATACTCGTGCATGCCGGGCGCGCGCCCCTTCGCGTGGGCGGTCCCGTGAACATGCCGGTACACCGGGCTTCCACCATCGTGTCGCCCACGCTGGAGGAATTCGACGCCAACGAAGCGGGAGACGCCAAGTTCCGCAACGTCTGCTACGGCGCACTGGGCACGGAGAACGCCTTTGCCCTGTGCGACGCCGTCAACAGACTGGAACAGGGCGCAGGCTCCATGGTGACGAGTTCCGGGCTTGCCGCCTGCACGCAGTCGCTTCTGGCCTTCGTGGGCGCGGGTGATCACGTGCTCATGCCCGACAGCGTCTATGGACCGCAGCGCATGTTCTGCGACACCATCCTGCGCCGCTACGGCGTGGAAACCACGTTTTACGATCCGCGCGCAGGCTCGGGCATCGACGTGCTCATCAAGGCGAACACCCGCGTCGTCTATACGGAATCGCCGGGCTCGCTCACCTTTGAAATGCAGGACATTCCCGCCATCGTGGAAGCCGCGCACGCTCACGGCGCGGTGGTCATCATGGACAACACCTGGGCCGGACCGCTCTATTTCAAGCCGCTCTGCGTCGGGGTGGACATCTGCGTGGAGGCGGCCACCAAGTTCATTGCCGGACATTCCGACCTGGTGATGGGCGTCATCACGGCCCGAACGGAAGAACTGTACCGGCGCATGCGCGCCTTCTGCGTGCAGATGGGCGAAATCGCCTCCCCCGACGACTGCTACATGGCCCTGCGCGGACTGCGCACCATGAAGGTGCGCATGGAAACCCAGTTTTCGCAGGCGCTGGAACTGGCTCGCTGGCTGCAGAAGCGCCCGGAAGTTTTGCAGGTGCTCTATCCGCCGCTGGAAGACGATCCCGGACACGCGCTGTGGGCCCGCGACTTCACGGGCGGCGGCTCGCTCTTTTCCGTGGCACTGCCGAAAATGGACCGCAAGGCCGTGGCCGCCATGCTCGACGGGTACAGGATGTTCAGCATAGGCGCAAGCTGGGGCGGCTACGACAGTCTGGTGGAACACTGCCATCCCCAGCGCACGGCGCTCAACCGCATCGCCCCCGTGTGGAACGAGGACAACTGCACGCTTGTGCGCTACGCCGTGGGTCTGGAAGACGTGGAAGATCTGAAGGCCGATCTGGACGAAGGATTCGCCCGCCTGCGCGCCGCGCTTGCCTGACGCGTCCGTGCAGACGGAGGATTGTTCTGCGCTGCCGAGTGCGGAACAAAATCGCGGAAATGCGTTTTTCGTCCATTGACAAAGTCAAGAACCGTTCCTATTTTTACCCAAAACCACTTTTCTGGAGAGTTCTATGATCAATCTTTCCGATGGTGCCCGTCAGGAACTTGAGGCGTTCTTCGCCGACAAGCCCAAGGCCGGCATCCGCGTTTACCTGGCCCCCGGCGGCTGAAGCGGCCCCCGTCTCGCCCTGGCTCTGGATGAGCCTACCGACAATGACAAGGCCTTTGAAGTCAACGGGTTCACGTTCTGTCTGGAAAAATCGCTGCTTGAACGCATCGGCGGCGTAAAAATCGACGTAAGCTACATGGGCTTCATCGTCGAACCTGAAATTCCGCTTCAGGGCGGGAGCAGCTGCGGATCCTGCGGCAGCTCCTGCGGCAGTCACTGATAACCGTCCGCTTCGAGGTTTCGGGGAGCATGGCTCCCCATATAAACCACCCTTACCCAACGGAGCATCCCAGTGTTTACTCTCACCGAAAGCGCTCGCACCGAACTTGACGCCTTCTTCGCTGACAAGGAAAAATCTGCCATTCGTCTGTATCTCGCCCCCGGCGGATGCAGCGGCCCCCGCATCGGCCTGGCTCTCGACGAACCCAACGAACGGGATTTCGTCACCGAGCAGGACGGCTACACCTTCTGTGCCACGAAGGAACTGTGGGCCACGATCGGCGGAGCCAAAGTCGACGCCAGTCCCATGGGCTTCCTTGTCACGCCCGAGATTCCCCTGCCCAACATGGGCGGAGGCTGCGGCTGCTCCAGCTGCGGTACCGGCACCTGTGGCGGCGGATGCCACCACTGATCCCCAGCAACGTCCCGGGAGAGGTGCCGGAACAGATCGTTCTGCAAAACGATCTGGGAGCGGAATCATCGACCAGAACCGAGCGTGAAAACAACGCTCGAAACTTTGCCGATAATTTTCCCGGGTGAACATTCAGGCCGCCGTGCGCGTTGTGCATGGCGGCCTTTTTTCAAACACGTTTGCGAAGAGAGCGCCTTTCCGACCGGAATGCCGGCAGAAGCGCCGCAAAGACGCCCGGAACCGGCCTCAGGCGAACCGGACGCCCTGAGACGATTCTCTTCAGCGGAAAAGAAGGATACACACCATGCATGCGTTCTGGAAAATCACCCCGGGCGGCAATCCCACCATTCTTCTGCGATCCGAAGACGTTCCGCCTGAAAAACGGGCCGCGGTGGCCAATGCGGTCATGAGCGGACAGCATCTCGGCGCGGAACAGGTGGGCTACGTCCGCTTTGAAGGAACGCCGAGACTGGACATGATGGGCGGAGAATTCTGCCTCAACGCCACGCGCTCCTTTGCCGTGCTTCTTGCGGAAAAAGGACTTCTTGCCCACGACGAAGACGGCATGTTCGGCAACGTGGAAGTGTCCGGCGTGCCGGACGAAGTGTCCGTGCGCGTATCGTTCCCGGAAAACGCCCTTCCCTTTGCCGAAGCCTGCCTGCACCTGCCTTCGCTCCCCGAACCCGAACGGATGGACGACGCAACGCTCATCCGCGTGCCGGGCATCGCCCACATCATCCAGACGGGGCCCATGCCTTCTCCCGAAGAACTCCCGGCCTTCTGCGAGCGTCAGCGCAAGATATGCCATGTGGCCGACGAAGACGCCGTGGGCCATCTCTGGCTGAAATGCGAACAGAATCTCTTTGAGGAGCAGGAAGCCGAGCTCTTTCCGGTGGTCTGGGTGCGCGCCACCGGCTCTCTCTGCCGTGAAAGCGCCTGCGGCTCCGGCACGCTGGCCTCGGCGCTCACGTTTCACGCTCTGCACGGCACGCTGCGCTGCCGCATCGTTCAGCCTTCCGGCTGCATGCTTTCCGTGCGTCTGGAACACCGCCCCGACGGATGGGACGTCTGGGTGGGCGGCCCGGTGCGCATGACCGCCCGCGGCGAAACCGATCTCACCGGCATTCTTTGAACAACGCTTTTTGCAGAGGCGGCAAGGAGAATTCCCCCACAGGGCATTCTCCTTTTTTCATGCCCAGATTTTTACTCCGGCCCTCCACAGACAAGGCTCCGAAGCGTCACGGCCTCCCTCTCCCGTCATCCGCCGCGGAATCGAGGCGCATCCCCCTCGGTTCCCGCGCCGTTCAACACTTTGTAACAGTTGCCCCGGCTCTTTTCCCTTGCCAACGCTCGCAGGATGATTAGAGTTAACAGCATGGTGTTCAACACTTCATCCAGACGAGGGTTCTTTTCATGAACTGCCCCAACTGCCACGCCAACATTCCCGACGACAGCAAATCCTGCCCCAACTGCGGCCAGCCCATCATCCGCACCCGTGAAATCGTGGATGCCGAGATCGTGGACGATGCCCGCAGCGAACAGCCGCACAGCGGCTTTCATCAGCGCGTGGTGTTCATGCAGTCCAACGGCAGCCAGCTTCTGCCCTCCTGCCAGATGGGCATCATCACGCTGGCGCTGGCCTTTGCCATGGGCCTGAAATTCGGCCTGCTGGCCTGCATAGGCTTTCTGGTCTTTACCGGTATCGCCCGGGTCATCACGTTTGCCGTCAACATTCAGCTGGCCATGATGGGACGCTCCATCAATCCGCTTATCCTGCAGATCGTCTCCTGGTTCTGCTGCTGGTCGCTGGTGGCCTGGCTGGCGTCCTAGCTGCCGACGTCCGGCCGTCCGCTCCGCGGCATCTTCGGCCACGAGCCTTCTCCACATCACGGAACACACCGTCATTCCGCATGGCTCTTTCCGAACAGGTCAGAGCCTCTTCCCTGCGGCAGCGTACACCCGCGCGCCTTTCCTCAGAGACGCCACGGACTCCAGTCGCCGTCAGTTTCACCTGCCACTTGGCCTCTTCCCTTCCTCAGCGCCGACCGCAACGCCCTCCTCAGCCGCGCCCGCAGCCGGTCAACGGCTTTTCTTTCCGCCGCGCTTCTGCTATCAGCCTTTCCATGAACACTACTCTTCATTCCCCCGGCGACGCGACCTGCCTTTTTCTCGACCTCGACGGCACGCTCACCGATCCCTCGGAAGGCATCACTCGCGGCGTCATGTACGCTCTGGAGCGCTTCGGCATTCACGAAGACGATCCGAAAAAGCTCTATCCCTTCATCGGGCCGCCGCTCTACGATTCCTTCATGCGCTTCTACGGCTTTGATCGCAGAGGAGCCGACAAGGCCATCGCTTATTTTCAGGAATACTACGCCGACAAGGGCATGTACGAAAACATTCCCTATCCCGGCGTCAGCCGTCTGCTGCACCTCTGGCGCGACGAAGGACGCAGGCTCGTGCTGGCCACCTCCAAGCCGGAAGTCTTTGCCGTGCGCATTCTGGAACGCTTCGGCATGGCCGACGCCTTCACCTTCATTGCCGGCGGCGACGTGACGGAAACCCGCGTGGAAAAAAAGCTGGTCATCGCCTACGCCATGAAGAAGCTGGGCATGGCCGATGTTGAACACTGCCTGATGATCGGCGACAGAAAATTCGACGTTCTCGGCGCGGCAGCCCACGGCATTCCGGCGCTCGGCGTGCTCTACGGATTCGGCACCAAAGCTGAGCTGACCGAAGCCGGAGCCCGCTGGCTGGCAAAGGACGTGGACGAACTTGCCCGTCTGCTTGCAAAAAATCGTTCTGAATGACCGCCACGCTGAAAAGCCTCGGAAACGGGGCTTTTTTTTCGACCGCACGCCTTCGCCAGGGCGCCCCCTGTTCCCGCGTTGCATACGCTCCGCCCTGCGCGTGCCTTTCGTGCCTTCCCTGCCAAAGCAACGCAGGCTCCGCACACCGTTTCCCGTCTCCCGGCGCAGCCTCATCCCTCCCGGAAGCCTCCGCCCTTTCTGTTCCACCGGCGAGCGCGAGTTTCAGCGCAGACATTCCGCGCGTACCGCCTGCCATGGTTTCGCCTCCCGCCGCCGAACGCTCTTCGGCGTTTAAACGACGAAGGCGACGGCACAACCATGCCGCCGCCCGTTCTGTTCAGACAAATCGCCGATTATTTTTCAATGGTTTCCATGGTCAGGTGCGTATTGGTGAACACGCAGATGTCCGCCGCGATGGCCATGGATTCCTTCACGATTTCCGAAGGCGTCATGGACGTGTGACGCAACAGCGCCCGCGCCGCGGAAAGCGCGTACGGTCCGCCGGAGCCGATGGCCGCAACGCCGTCGTCGGGCTCGATGACGTCGCCCGTGCCCGTAAGAATAAGCGTTCTGTCGGCGTCGGCCACCAGAAGCAGCGCTTCCAGCTTGCGGAGAAACTTGTCCTGACGCCAGTCTTTGGCCATCTCCACGGCGGCGCGCAGAAGATTGCCGCCCGATTCCTCCAGCTTGGCTTCAAAACGCTCGAACAGCGTGAACGCGTCGGCCGTGGCTCCGGCAAAGCCCGCCACCACCTGTCCGCGGTACAGACGACGCACCTTTCTGGCCGTGTGCTTCATGACCATGCTCTGCCCCATGGTCACCTGTCCGTCGCCTCCGATGGCCACGCCGTGCTCATTGCGTACAGCCAGAATGGTCGTTCCTCTCAGTTCCATCGCAATCTCCTGCCCTATCGGGCTTCTTTCATGATTTTGGCGCGTTCCGCGGCCTTGCTCTCATAATCCTTGACGGCCTTCTTTTCTTCCGGCGTGCGGGCCGTCGATTTGGCCTTTTCCAGCCAGTTGTCGGCCTTACGCTGATCGTTGCCGTACAGCGAGGCATACGCGAGATGCAGATATCCCTCGCTCAACTTGCCGACCGCGCCGAGAGAACGACCGTAATAGGTATGCACTTCGCTGTCCTCCGGCACATGACGCAGCACGTCGCGGTAACGCTGCTGCGCTCCCGCTCTGTCGCCGCTGTCGTCGAGAATCCGGGCATAGAAAAAAAGCCCGTAAAAATCACCGGGATACAGCCGAAGCGCCTTTTCCAGATATTTCCGGGCGCGGCTTATGTCCCCGCCCTTGGTGTACTCAAAAATGCCGGCTTCGCGCAGAATGAGCGCGTCGTTCGGCGCAAGCGCAAGCGCCGCATTGAAAAAGCCTTCCGCATCCTTCACGCGGTTCTGCCTTGCCGCAAGCATGCCCTTGCCCATCAGACTGACGGGATCCTTGTCCCCGCCCTTGGCAAAAATCTGCTCCGCATGGGCCGCGTCGCCGTGCCGGGCCCAGAGCAGCGCCTGCACGCGGCGGAACCTGGCGTCGTCTTCCCTGCGGTTCTTGAGAGAGGCGGGCATGCTTTGCAGATCGGCCCGCAGTCTGGCAAGACGCAGATTCAGATCGGGATGCGTGGAAAGATACGTGGGCACTGCGGAACCGCCGCCCCAGTCCTGCGACTTCAGCACTTCAAAGGCTCCGCCGAGACCCTTCGGATTGTATCCGGCGTCCACCAGATATTTAATGCCGAAACGGTCGGCGTCGTCTTCGTCCAGACGGCTGTAGTTCAGCATGGCCGCACCGCCCGCAGCCATGCTTCCCATCATGGCCGCGCCGCCCGCGCTTCCGCCGCCGGCAAGACCGGCCGCCACGCCCGCCACCACGCCGAGAAGCGAGGTCAGGGAAATCACCCTTCCCCGCTCCATGCGTCCGGCAATGTGGCGCTGCGTGACGTGGGCTATTTCGTGGGAAAGCACCCCGGCAAGTTCGGATTCGTGCCTCAGGTGCATGATGAGCCCGGAAAACACGAACACATAACCGCCGGGAGCGGCAAAAGCGTTCAGCGAATTGTGCAGCACGACATTGGTCGGAAACTTGTACGGCTGCGGAGGCAGCGTTTTGACTATGCGGTCAACAACGCTCTGCACGTAGTCATGCACCACCGGGTCTTCAATGATGGGCATGGTCGATTTGACCAGCACCTCGAATTCCCGGCCCATCTTCATTTCATCCTGAAGCGTGAAGTCTCCAAAAAGCGCCGCATCCGCCCGCATCGGCGCAAAAAGCACGCCGACCATGCAAACTGCGGCTATCACGGAACGGAGTCGCATTCCTGTTTTCCCGGCCTTCCGGCCTGTCAGGCGATATCCCACACCGCGCCCGAGGGCGTATCGCGCACTTCGACGCCCATGGCCGCAAGCGCGTCACGGGTGGCGTCGGATCTGGCAAAATCCTTGGCGGCGCGGGCTTCGGCGCGTTCCGCCAGCAGTTCCACAACCTTGTTCACGTCAATGCCGAGGCGTTCCGCGCGGGTATTGCGCAGCTCCTCCAGAAACGCCGTCGGCTCCGCGCCGAACACGCCGAGCACATCGGACCACACGCCGGCAAGCTCAATGAAGCTGCCCAGAAGATCCCGAATGCCTTCCTTGTTGCGCAGGCCCTTGTCTTCGAGAATGCGGTTCATCAGACGAATCATGCCGAACACGTGGCCGAGAGCTCCGGCCGTGTTCAGATCGTCGTCCATGGCGTCGAAAAAGCCCTTCTTCAGCATGTCGAACTCATCCTGCACGGAAGCGGGCGTCTCGCCCTTCTTCCACGATTCGCGCTGCATCCAGGCGCGGGCGTCGCGCAGGCATTCATACACGCGCTTGAGCGCTCGCTCGGCGTCGTCCAGCCCCTCGAAGCTGAAGTCGATGGGGCTGCGATAATGCTTGCCCAGCAGGAAAAAGCGCAGCGTCTCGGGCTGGCGATGTTCCAGAATATCGCGAATCGTCTTGAAGTTGTTCAACGATTTCGACATCTTCTCGGAATTGATCTGCACAAAGCCGTTGTGAACCCAAAAACGCGCAAGCTCCTTGCCCGTGGAAGCTTCGCTCTGCGCAATTTCGTTTTCATGATGCGGGAAAATAAGATCCTGACCGCCGCCGTGAATGTCGAGCGGCAGATCCAGCGTTTTTTCGCTCATGGCGGAGCATTCGAGATGCCAGCCGGGACGTCCCTTGCCCCACGGGCTTTCCCAGAACGGTTCGCCGGGCTTGGCGGCCTTCCAGAGCGCGAAGTCCAGCGGATCCTCCTTCTCCTCGCCGATGGCGATGCGGGCCCCGGAGCGCAGCTCGTCCACGT
>NZ_DBMAHT010000053.1:0-13276 GCF_057866825.1 Mailhella sp. | reverse complement strand
CTTCCATGCCGGCATGATCCTCATGATGCAGAGTCTGTGTCAGACGGTGTTTTCTCCCGTGGCCGGAAGAATGGCCGACAAGTATCGCCCCGGCATCATTTCCACCTCGGGCATGATGGTGTGCGGTTTGAGCATACTGAGTCTCATGCTGCTGGGAGAGGGCAGCCCCGTGTGGCAGGTCGTGGTCAGTCAGGCGGCGCTCGGCACGGGGGCCGCGTTCTTTGTGGCTCCAAACATGACGGCCACCCTGGGCAACGTGCCCAAGGAACAGCTTTCCGTGGCTTCGGGGCTGTTCGGATGCCTCCGCACCATGGGCGGATTGATGAGTCACATCATCATGGCCTGCATGATAGGCTTTTTCATGGGCGACACCGCCGTGACGCATGAAAATTCCGGTCTCTTCCTGCACGCCATGCACTACACGCTGCTGCTGTTCGGCATGCTCAATCTCCTGGGCGTGGGGCTCAGTCTGCGCGCGTTGCGGCATCACCGGTAAAAGAGCTTGCCCGTCGTTCCTCTGACGTGTAGCATGCCGGAGTATGAAGGCCCCGGCCCACGTCGGGGGAAGGGATGTCATTGCGTTGCCGGATTCGCAGGCGTTTTGCACGGTTGCTTTGCAGTGCGGCGTCTCGCCGGACAGACTTGTCCGTGCGGCGATCCTGGCGCATGACTCGGGGAACATTGAAAAAGGAGAAGGTATGGGAGTTCTGGGCAAACTTTTCGGCGGCAGGGGCAGCAGCACGGCAAGCAGGCAGCCTCCCCTGAGAAACAACACGTCCAGTGATTCCGCGCCGGACAACGAAGGGCCGTCTTCAGCCTTCATGGGCAGACACTTTGAAGGCCTCGGCGACGTGTGGTCCGCCTTTTTCCCCGGCGGAAGCCGCGAATACGTCGAAGCGCTGCAGCAGCTTTTTGAAAAGAGTTCGGCGCAGGGGCCCGTCATGCACCGCAAGGACGGCAGCAGCGTCATTCTTCTGGCTTCGCCCGTGAGCGGCGGCCTCGGCATTCATTCGCACATCGTCATGACGCAGGGCAAGGGCAAGGCGGACTTCGTGGGGGGATACCCCGCGCTGGAAGGTCTGCCCGTGCCTTCCGTCATTGACCAGGCGCACATCTGGACCAACGGCATATCCGGCGTGGTGGCCACGAGGGCCGAGGTCACCGGCGCGCCGTTTTCGTTTTTTCTGGCGGGCTTCTTTCAGCATGTTCCGCAGCTGCAGTTCGGCAGCCGGGCGAATTTTCATATGGCCGGACTGGCGCTTTCGCTGGAGCAGGCGCGGCATGTCGATATTGCTATTCAGAAGGGAACGCCCGCCTATGACGAGGCCCTGAAGGCGTTTCTCATCGCCCATCCGGAGAAGAAGGCGGCCGACTTTGCGCCCGAGAGCGTATCCACGCACGGCGTGGGCATGCTGTTTCCCACGGAGGTGGTGAGCATGTGGGCCTTTCAGGTTCCGGTGCTCGGCACGGAGTGGGGGGAATTCATGGGACGGCGCTTTCTGCGCATGCTCACACTGTTTTCCGGTACGGGGGAACGTTCGGTGCGTGGCTACCTCTACGCGGCGGAGCACGTGCTGAAAGGCTACGTGCCGCAGGTGGGCGACGATGTGACCGGCACGCTGTGGCTTCAGGGCGGCATGGAACAGTACCCCGAAGAGCGATGAAAAATTTTTCGGCAAGAATTTGAGGCGTCCCGGGGGGCTCTATCATGGCTTTTCCCATAGTTTCGCGGTAATCATGAACGTAGGAAAGTGAAGGATTTCGAAGGAGTTTGTTACAAAGGGCTCTGTGGGAAAATGGAGTGATATATCCTATTAAAACAGTATGATATGTACACTTTTGCCGATGCGTGACTCTTGGGCGCGGCTCTTGCATAACAGGGGGCTGTGCGATATCACCCTAGAAAGGATCCTGTCCAGTCTGCACAGGAAGAGGTAACATATGGATAGACGTACCTTTCTTTGTTCTCTGGTGAGTATGCTGACCGTCGGCATGACGGCGTCGTTGCTGCCTCGTGAGGCTGAGGCTGCGCCGCCTCCTCCCCGCAGGCCCGCTCCTCATCCCGGTCGCCCCGCTCCGAGACCCGGCAAACCTGGTCCTCGCCCTGCCCCTCGTCCGGGCAGACCCGGCCCGCGTCCTGCCCCGAGACCCGGACGGCCAGGACCGAGACCTGCGCCGAGACCCGGCCGTCCCGCCCCCAGACCCGGCAGACCCGGGCCCAGGCCTGCGCCGCGTCCCGGTGTGAGACCCGGACCGAGACCCGCTCCCCGTCCGGGAGCTCCGAGACCGGGTGCTCCGCGTCCCGGATTGAGGCCTGATCCCAGACGACCCATATGAGGCTCGTCAATACGTTATCAGCCGGAGGAATTGCCTATGAAAGTTCGTTTTCTCAAGTGCGCCTGCGCCGCGCTCCTGATCTGCGGCCTGACCATTCCCGCTCTTGAGGCCAAGGCCGGCCCGGCCGACCTTACCGGTAAACAGTGGACGGTTTCCACCACGTCGGAAAAGCTGGCCTTCCTCTACGGTGTGTCGAGCACCGTGGCGATCGAACAGCTTGTGGCCGACAGACAGAAAACGGAGCCTTCTCCGTTTGTTGCGGCCTGGATCAAGGCTTTCGGCAATCAGAACTGGAAGCAGATTCAGAAGGATCTTGACGACTGGTATGCCGCCCATCCCTCGGATGCGGAACGACCGGTGTTTGATGTTCTCTGGTATGAGTTCATGGCTCCGGCCTATAAAAAGTGAGAGTGTCTCTCGGAGTAGTATGATGAAGAAACTTCCCGTTGTTGTACTTCTGGTGGGCGTTATGGCCTTCGGCTCCATGGGCTGCACCAATATGAACAGGACGCAGCAGGGCGCGCTCAGCGGAGCCGCCGGCGGCGCGCTTATCGGCGGCGGCCTGAGTGCTCTTACCGGCGGCAGCGGCACGACGGGCGCGCTCATCGGCGGTGGACTCGGAGCCCTGGCCGGCGGCATTTACGGCCATCAGCAGGAACGGAATGATTATTACGATCATGGCCGTCGCTGGTAGTGTTGACATGTCATGAGACAGGATCCGTGAAGGACCGCAAGGTTCGCTTCCGATGAATGACAGGTCGGCGTTTCCGGCGTGAAGCCGCAGGAAGGGAACGGCGTGATGCAGACATGCGCTGTTTCGAGGCCGACGAAAAAGACTGAAAAAGCCCCCGAAAGGGGGCTTTTTTTGTGTCTGGTGCACGTGTTGTGCGCAGCGTTGCGACCGGCTTCAAGCTGCTTGCCGCTCTGGGGAAAGGCCGTTCGGGGCGGACTGGCGGCATTTCGGCAGCGCGCGTGTTGCCGGGCGCGCCTTGCCTTGCGCTTGCGGATTCGGGAATTCTCCGCTCGGGGGCGGGGCGCTCGCCGAGGAAGAACAAGCGCCGCGGCTGCCGGTCAGCGATCCCGGAGTCGGGGATCCAGCATGTCGCGGAGACTTTCGCCGAGCAGGTTGTAGCCGAGCACCGTGATGAGGATGGCCAGGCCGGGGTAGAGCGAAAGCCAGGGCGCTATTTCCAGAGTATTTTTTCCGTCCATGAGCATGTTGCCCCAGCTTGCGTCGGGAGGCTGCACGCCGAGCCCGAGGAAGCTCAGGGAGGATTCCACGAGAATGGCTCCCGCCACGCCGAGCGTTGCTGAAACCAGCACCGGCGCGAGGGCATTGGGCAGAATGTGGACGAAAAGAAGACGGGAGGTGGGAGCCCCGGCGAGCTTTGACGCGGCAATGAAGTCGCGCTCTCTCAGGGACAGCGTTTCCGCGCGGACGAGGCGCGCCACGCCCATCCACGACGTGAGCCCGATGACGACCATGATGTTGGTGAGACTCGGTTCCAGAAAGGCGATGACGGCAAGAATGAGAAAGAACGAAGGAAAGCAGAGCATGACGTCCACGCCGCGCATGATGAGTTCGTCCGTCCAGCCGCCGAAGTAGCCGGAAGCCAGCCCCAGCACTATGCCGATGGCCGTGGATATGCCCACGGCGACGAAGCCCACCCACAGCGATACGCGCGCGCCGTAAAGCAGGCGGGAAAATACGTCGCGTCCGAGTTCGTCGGTGCCGAGGAGGTGTTCGGCCGAGGGCGGCATGAGAATCTGATCGAGGTTCAGGGCCGCGGGATCAAAGGGAGCTATCCAGGGCGCGAGCAGCGCAAGAAGGCTCATCACGAGCACGATGGTCAGCCCCGTGAGAAACATACCGTGTCTTTTCAGGGAGATGCTCATGCCTTGTTCTCCTGACGGGCGGAGGTTCTGATGCGGGGATCGGCCAGGCCGTAGCCTGCGTCGGCGAGCATGTTGCCGAGCAGGGTAAGCACCGCGCCGAGCACGAGATTGCCCATGATGAGCGGGTAGTCGCGGGCCATGACGGCCGTGTAGAAAAGCTGACCGAGGCCGGGCAGGGCGAAGATGGTTTCGATGATGACGCTGCCGCCGATGAGTCCGGGCACGGAGAGGCCCAGCATGGTGATGACGGGCAGAAGCGCGTTGCGCAGCGCGTGCCTGCCTATGACGAGCTTTGCGGGCAGGCCCTTGGCTCTGGCCGTGGTGATGTAGTCCTGCCGGAGCACCTCAAGCATGGAGGAGCGCAGAAAGCGCGACGTGCCCGCAATGCTGCCCACGAGTCCCACGAGAATGGGCAGGGTGAGGTGCCGTGCGATGTCCAGCGCCTTTCCCAGAGGCGAGAGCTGGGCGTAGTCGAGCGAGGTGAGGCCGGAGAGCGGCAGCCAGCCGAGATCAATGCCGAAATAGAGCATGAGCAGCATGGCCAGCCAGAAGCTCGGCATGGCGAAGCCGAGAAACACCAGCACGGTGAGCGCGCGGTCGAGCAGGGAGCCCCGCCGCACCGCGGAAACGATGCCGATGGGTATGGAAATGAGCAGGGTGAGCAGCAGGGAAATGACGTTCATGCCGACGGTGAGGGGCATGCGTTCCATGATTTTTTCCATGACGGGGCGCGCGTCGCTGGAAAGGGAGATGCCGAAGTCCAGTCGGACAAGCCTGCCGAGCCAGTCCACGTACTGTTCCCAGAGCGGGCGATCCAGCCCGTAGAGGGCGTTCAGGCGTTCGCGCACCATGTCGCCCGCCAGCGGATTCAGACTGGTCTGCATGTCCGTGGGGGTGCCGGGCGCAAGGTGAATCACGAAAAAGCTCACCAGCGTGATGCCCCAGAGCACCAGCAGCATCCACAGTGTCTTGCGCGCGGCGCGCACGGCGAGCGCCCGCCAGCGGGAGGCGGCGACGCCGCCGGAAGTCGGAGCGTCTTTCATTGCGTTCTGCTCCTCAATAAGCGGAAGTTGTGAAATTCGTGCAAAAGCGAGGTGCGTTGCGGCGGCTGGTCGGGAAAATGCCTGCGGAGCGCCTTTCGTCGGACGCTTTTGCGGAAAAACGGCCGCCTTCCTGCCTGTGCGCGGAAAACGGCCGTGAATGTCAGGCTCCGGGCTGCATGGTTCCCTGACTTATGTCGTGACGCATCCATTCGGCCACGGCTTTGGTCTCGGCCTGCCAGGAGGCCGGGGTCAGGCGCAGCTTGAGGAACTGACGGAACATTTCATCCAGCATGTCCAGCGCCTGATCGATCAGATACATTTTTTCCAGAAAGACGGCGTCCGGGTCTTCGGAAGCGTCTTCCTTCGAGATGGGCGGCGTGCGCAGGGAATTGATGCTGAAATCTTCGGCCTTCAGCGTCACCTGCCAGTCCATGCCGTCCTTTTCCAGGCGCACGAGGGCGCGCACCACCTGCTTGCCGGTGAGCAGGCCGAGTCTGGCCTCGCGCAGGGGCGAGAAGGAGCCCACCACGGTGGCGGTTTCCTGATTTTCGCCTTCGCCGCCGCGCACCACGATGCGCTGTTCCATGGCCACGGTGAAGGGCTCGCCGTTGTGCTCCGGCGATTCCATGCGGAACACGTTGCCGGTTTCGCTGCGGAACCACAGCCAGGTCAGAAATTCCTGCCCCAGAACAAGATCGGTGTTTTCTCCGATGTAGCCGATGTCTGCCATGTTCGATGCCCCCGGTTAGATGAAGTGCGTGGATTCCACGGCGTCGAGCTTGTCGGCGCACTGTTCGCCGAACATGGAGAGCGCCAGCGCACAGGGAACGAGCTGTTCGAGGCGAAGATCGAAGCTGCGGGTGAAGAGTTCAAGAAACATTTCAATCATTTTCGTCTGCGTGGAGGCAAAATACACGCGGCCCGTGCGGGTATTCCAGACCACCTGGAATTCCGCGGGAATGGGCAGAAAACGTCCCATGAGGCGCAGCTTTACCTGTTCGCCGATTTCCTTTTTGCGGTCGCGGGGAATGAACTTCTTGCCCAGTTCCCTGATGCGGGCCTCCTCCTCGCGCAGCGCGATGCGCGTGTGCTTGCGCAGCACGGCGGGCGGAATGCGGCGCGTGTCGAGCCGGAGGGAAAAGGTCAGGTAGTCGGCCTTTTCCGGCGGGCTGAGCTTCCATTCGGTATCGAGCATGTCGTCGAAATTGGTCCAGCCGAAGGCCCGTTCCTCGGCGATGTCGTCGATGTCCATGAAGGCGAACTGACGGAGCTTTTCGGGAATGGCGGGCCACAGTTCGGCGGGAACGTCGTCAATGATGCGAAAGCGCGTGAAGCTGGTGCTTGCTTTGAGAAAACTCATATTTTCCTTCCTTTTGAGCGGGAAGGGAGCTTCCCGCAGGCCGGGCAATGGTACGACAAGCGGGCAGCGCGCGCAAGGGCGTATTGCGCGGACAAGGCGCTGGCCCGGGCTTTTGCGGACAGGACGGGGCGCAGGCGGCGCACTCCGAAAGGCGCGGGAGAAAAGTGCGGAACGTCGGCCTCAGCGGGCGCGCGACGGCTTTTTCCCGGGCGCGGCGGAAGCGGCGGGATAGTCGTTCAGCACGCAATGCGCTTCCTCGCAGCAGGCGCAGGGATTGCCGTGATCCAGGCTGTCGATGATGCCGCAGCCCTGCACATGATCGCCCGCGCAGGTGCGGCGCAGCGCTTCAAGATGTTTCTTGAGATGCTGGAGCGAGGCGATCTGCTTTTCCACGTCGGTAATGTGCTTGTCCACGAGTTCGTTGATCCAGGCGCAGCTTACCGTGGGATTGTCCTTGAAGGCCAGAAGATTCCGTATCTCGGCAAGATTCATGCCGTGCAGGCGGCAGCGTCGGATGAAGTGCAGCCTCTCCACGGCTTCGTCGCTGTAGAGACGATAGTTGGCGTCCGTGCGTTCCGGCGGGGGCAGCAGTCCTTCCTTCTCATAGTAGCGGATGGTCACGACCTGGCAGCCTGACCGCTTGGCAAGCTCTCCTATTTTTAAAGGCATGTCGTCCTCCTTTTCCTGTTCGTGCCGGAGCCTTCATGGTAAGGATGCCATTCGTTGCGTCAAGAGGCGAGCGTGGTCCGGACGCCTTGGTGCGATGGACGACCTCTTTCGGCAATTGCGAGAAATGATTGCAAAAAATTCTTGATGTTCAGCATGTTGCAAAAAGTTGACAGAGATTTTCAAAAAAAATGAAAAAACGTGTTGACTCTATAGCTGCTATAGACACTACCTTGATTTCAGCAAGGAGAAAACAGCATGAAGGACAACCTCATATATCCTGATTCCGAAAACGGCGCGTGCGCCTGCAGCAACTTTGCGCTGCGTCCCTTCTCCCTGGTGGAGAAGGAACACGAGCATCGTCACGAGGGGCACGACCACGACCATGCTCATGAACACGATCACGAAGGGCACGAGCATCATGGATGCTGCTGCTCGCATGAGCACAAGGATCCCGAACCCGTGGACATGTCTCTCGCGGCGGCGGCCTCGGACACCACGGCGGTGTACCTCATCAAGAACATGGACTGCCCCATGGAAGAGGCGCTCATCCGCAAGAGGCTGGCGTCCGTGGAAGGCATTACCGGCCTTGAATTCAATCTGATGCAGCGGGTGCTCACCGTGCATCACGAACTTGCTTCCACCGCGGTCATCGAGGAGGCTCTTTCGTCCATCGACATGATCCCCGAGCCGATCGGCCAGAAGAGCGAAGCTGCGCCGCGCAAATTTGAATCCACGCCCATTCCGTGGAAGAAGCTGGCGGCGGCCGGCGTGTTCGCCGCGCTTTCCGAAGGCGTGGAGTTTGCGCTCGAATGGGGCGTGATTGCGCATCCGGCCGAGGGGTTTTCCCTGGTGGGTGCGCTGCCGCTGATTTTCGCCTTGGCTGCCATCCTGCTCGGTGGTCTCGGCACCTACCGCAAGGGCTGGCTGGCCGTTTCCAACCTGAACCTCAACATCAACGCCCTCATGTCCGTGGCCGTCACGGGCGCCGTGCTCATCGGTCAGTACCCGGAAGCCGCCATGGTCATGGTGCTGTTCAACGTTTCGGAAGCCATCGAAGCCCGCGCCCTCGACAGAGCCCGCAACGCCATCAGCAAGCTCTTGGCCCTGTCTCCCGAAACGGCCACGGTGCAGCAGAACGACGGCTCGTGGGCGGATCTCGACATCAGACAGGTGCAGCCCGGTCGGCGCGTGCGCGTGAAGCCCGGCGAAAGAATAGCGCTGGACGGCATTGTCGTTGCCGGTCACTCCGCGGTGAACCAGGCTCCCATCACGGGCGAGAGCGTGCCCGTGGAAAAGACCGAGGGCGACACCGTGTTTGCAGGCACCATCAACACGTCCGGTTCGCTGGAATTTGAGGTGACGGCCGGCGCTTCGGACACCACCCTTGCCCGCATCATTCATGCGGTGGAAGACGCGCAGGGCCGTCGCGCGCCCATGCAGCGCATGGTGGACAACTTTGCCCGCTGGTATACGCCCGCCGTGTTCCTGCTCGCGCTGCTCACGGCCGTGGTTCCGCCTCTGTTCATGGGCCGTGAATGGCTGGATTCCATCTACACCGGCCTTGTGCTTCTCGTCATCGGCTGCCCCTGCGCCTTGGTGATCTCCACCCCGGTGAGCGTGGTCAGCGGCATGGCGGCCGCCACCAGAAACGGCATTCTGGTCAAGGGCGGCATGTTCCTGGAACAGGGACGTCTGCTGCGCTGTCTCGCCCTCGACAAGACCGGAACGCTGACCCACGGTCAGCCGGAACTCACGGACGTGGTGGCTCTCGGCGGCAGCGACGAAGACAGGGCATTCATGCTTGCGGCGAGCCTGGCTGGACGTTCGGATCATCCCGTGTCCCGCGCCGTGGCGGAGAAGGCGGAAGAAGAACACAAGACGCTTCTGCCTGTGGAAGACTTTGAAGCCGTGGCCGGACAGGGCGTGCGGGGCGTCATCGACGGCGTTCGCTACAGCCTCGGCAGCCTGCGCATGATGGTGCAGGAGGGCATGGCCTCCGACGAGCTGAAGAAAAGCGCCGCGGCCCTGGAAGCCAGGGGCAGAACCGTGGTGACGCTGGCCGACGAGCATAAGGCCGTGGCGGTGTTCGCCGTGGCCGACACCATCCGCGAAAGCAGCGTGGAAGCGGTGCGCGATCTCAAAAAGCTCGGCGTGCGCACGGTCATGCTCACGGGCGACAACGAAAAGGTGGCGCAGGTTGTGGCGGAACAGGCGGGCGTGGACGAATTTCGCGCGGGCCTTTTGCCTGAAGACAAGCTGAGTGCCGTGGAGGAACTGGAAAAGAGCTGGGGGCATACCGGTATGGCCGGCGACGGCATCAACGACGCTCCCGCGCTTGCCCGTGCGGACATCGGCTTTGCCATGGCCGGCGGCGGCACCGACACCGCCATGGAAACGGCCGACGTGGCCCTCATGGACGACGATTTGCGCAAGATTCCGAGATTCATCCGCATTTCCCGGGCCACGCATGCCATTCTCGTGCAGAACATTGCTCTGGCGCTGGGGGTGAAGGCGCTGTTCTTCGCCATGGCCTTTGCCGGGTGCGCCACCATGTGGATGGCGGTGTTCGCCGACGTGGGCACGGCGCTGGTGGTGGTGGCCAACGGCCTGAGGGCTGCGGGCAATCCTGCGGAGTAGAACGAAGCTGACGTTTGATGGGCAGGGGCTTTCGGAAGGTTCAGGAGACCGCCGAAAGTCCCTGTTGCCGTTTTGGGGAGGGCGGAGCGCATGAAAAAGTGCTTGCCCCCTTGACGAACATGCCGGGAAGATTTATTTGCTCATTTGAGCATAATTACGTGCGGATGGAAGCCGCGTCCGCATTGCCGGAGCTTTTCCTGCACAGAGAGCCTGGGATTCCGGGTTTGTGGAACGCGGAAAACTCAGCAGACTCAGCAGGCGTTCGGCCGGGAGTCTCGGCGGAGCCGGATCGCGCAGCGCGTGTCCGTCAACGGCCTGCTGAGGTTCGTTCCGTTCGGGGCGTCGGCAGCTGGTCCGCAACGCCGCGTTGTTACGTATTTCAAAAAAGAGAGGAGATTTGCCATGTCTGAAGCTGTTCTTGTTGCTGTTCCTTCCGATGCTCCCGCCGGACTCAACGCCAGACCCAGCGCGCATTTCGGCCACTGCGACGCCTACACCGTGGCCCGCATTCAGGACGGAAAGATTCTCGACGTTTCCATTGAATACAACGAGGGACATGAGCAGGGCGGCTGCATTGTGCCCGTGCAGGCGCTGGCGGGCAAAGGCGTCAAGGTGCTCATTGCCGGAGGCATGGGCATGGGACCGCTGAACGCCATGCATCAGATGGGCATGCAGGTGTTTTACGCCACCGGTTTTCTGACCGTGCAGGAAGTGCTGCAGGCGTACATCGACGGCAGACTGCAGGAATTCGGCTCCGGCAATCTGTGCCGGGGCGGCTGCGGCCATCATCATGCCTGATGTTGCGGCATCGAAGCCGTAAGTTGTAATTTTTTGAACATGACCCCGGAAGAGCTGTTCTTTTCCGGGGTCATGCCGTGTCTGCGGTCAGGCATGTCAGGGAAAAAGCCGAGCTTTTTTGCCGCCGAACGGAAACAGTCTTCTGTTTCCGATGGTTTTATATAAGGAATAGAAGAAGGCGAGGTGACGGGGCGGACCGTACCATCAATATGTTGCGCTTGTTACAGGCAAAAAAATTTTTGTTTCATCCTTTTTACATTTGCATGAACATATGGACGTAAGCGGAAAAAAAGTGTAGTTTGGACTCAAAAGAAGAGCATGTTGCGCGTATCTGATTGATAATGCAGCGGAAGGCGTTTCTTGCGATAAAAATGACTTTCGCGTTGAGGCCTGCCGCACGGCAGGCGTGTCGGGCATGCTTTCAAGCGGATGATTCCGCGTTGTTCCGGAAAACGGCACAAGCCGTCAATGCTTTTTCCAAGGTTCTGTGAGGTCGTCATGAAAGTAAGCAAGGTCGTTCTTCCTGTTGCAGGATGGGGTACCCGTTCTCTTCCCGCCAGCAAGAATATTCCCAAGGAAATGCTGCCCATCTATAACAAGCCCGTCATCCAGTACGTTGTGGAAGAGGCTGTGCGTGCCGGCGTTCAGGAAGTCATCTTTGTGACGAATCGTCACAAGTGCGTGGTGGAAGATCATTTTGACCGCAACATCGAGCTTGAGGAACTGCTGGCCGAGGCGGGCAAGATAGAGCAGCTCAAGGCCGTGCAGGAAGCTGCCACCATGGTGGACGTCATGGCCGTCCGCCAGAAGCAGCAGCTGGGACTCGGCCATGCGGTGGGGTGCGCCAGATCCATAGTGCAGGAAGACTATTTTGCGGTCATGGTGGGCGACGACTTCATGGTGGGCGACAACGCCGGTCTTGTGCAGCTTGTGCAGACCGCGGAAAAGTACAACATGCCTGCCATCGGCGTGATGGAAGTGCCTGCCGACAAGATCGACAAGTACGGCATGGTGGCGGGCGAGGAGCTTGAGGAAGGCGTGTACCGCATCACCGACATGGTGGAAAAGCCTGCCGTCGGCTCCATGAATTCCCGTCTGGCCATCGTGGGTCGCTATGTGCTTCCGCGCGAAATTTTCAGCTACATTGCGAAGGTCAAGCCCGGCAAGGGCGGAGAAATTCAGCTGACCGACGCACTGGCCGACTACATGAAGGACAAGGGCATGCTCGCCGTGAAGATGAAGGGCCGTCGCTTCGACGCCGGCGACTGGGTCGATTACCTGACCGCGGGCATTTATTTCGGCCTTCAGGACAAGAAGTTGCACGAACCTCTGCGTCAGGCGCTCAAGGAGCTGCTTGACAAGTAGAGCTGGTTTTTGCCGATAATAATGAAGGCGCGCATGACGATTCTGCCGTGCGCGCCTTTTTTGCGTCCGTTGGCCAAAGACGGCGTGCGCGCCGAAAGTGGAAAGCGCATGCGCGACCTCTGGAAAAAACTCGGGGCGGACGCAGACTGCCGAGCGAACTCGGCGAAGGCATGAGTCTTCCGGGCGGGAGGCTCTGGCGGCAGAAACGGGCTCATCCTGCCGGAAACGGGCGCGTTTGGGGGAGTGCTGGTGGCGGAGCGTTTTTCGCGGGGCGTTTTTTGCCGGGAATTTCCCCGTCTGCGGCCTTGTATTTTTAATTTGCCGGGAATAGGTTCGGCCCTGAACCAAAGGAGGCGTCATGCTTGAATTTACACGGGAAGGAATGCTGAACCTGACCAAGGAGCTGGTCCGTATACGGAGCGTATCCCACACGCCGGGAGAAAATGAGGCGGCCGACGCCATTTTTTCTCTGCTGGCCAAAGAGGACTATTTCAGAGACCATCCGGAATTTCTTCGTTTTCTTCCCGTGGAAGAGGGCGGACTACAAAGACGCGCCGTGCTTGCCTTTGTGGAAGCCGGAGAGCCTGTTTCGCGCACGGTGCTTCTGAACGGGCACTTCGACGTGGTGGATACGGACGTGTGCGGCGATCTGGCCGATCTGGCCTTTGATGCCGACGCCTACACGGCGGCGATTGGGCGACGCGACATTCCCGAGGAAGCCCGGGAAGACCTGGCTTCCGGCAACTGGCTTTTCGGCCGCGGCGTCATGGACATGAAGGCGGGGCTTGCCGTTCACATGGCGTACCTTGCGCACATGGCCCGTCATCGCGCCGAGCTGGGCGTGAACCTGCTTTTTCTGGCCGTGCCCGACGAAGAGGGAAGTTCGGTCGGCATGCGCGGATCGCTTTCCGGCCTGTGCGCGTTCATTCGGGAGCGTCGGCTGGATCTTGTGGCCGCGCTTTCCGGGGAGCCTGCGTTCTGGACGTCGAAAACCACGGGGGAGAGTCGTCCGCATCGCGTGCTGTTCACGGGCACCACGGGGAAGATCATGCCGCTGTTTTTCTGCGTGGGCAGAGAGGCGCATGTGGGCTATGCCTTCGACGGCGTGAACGCCGCGGCCATTGCCGCGCGCGTCGTGTGCCTGATGGACGCCTGCCCGGACCTCATCGAC
>NZ_DBMAHT010000052.1:0-13354 GCF_057866825.1 Mailhella sp. | reverse complement strand
GCCTCTGGTTTCGGACTTGCCTCCGCCGCCGTTGACGGCCGCGCCCACGCGCACCTTGCCGCCGAGAATTTCGCCGACCTTGGCATCCGCGCCGAGGGTGACGCCGCCGTAGTTGCCGCGCACGGCCGCGCCGGAAGCCGCCATGCCGTGCGTGTAGGTGTTGCCGTACATGGGCGTGGCCCAGATGTCCACACCGTCCTTGTGGATGTTGTTTTCCTTGCCGAAGAAGCTCAGCGACAGATGATGAATGAGCTGATCCACCCCGGCGTCGGCAAGGCGCAGAGCGGTGTTCTGCACGCCCGCGGTCACGGCCGCACGGGAGACTTCGTTGATGGTGGCCACGGCTTTGGCGTCATCGCCCATATATATGGGCTCCACGGCCCGGCTCAGGAAGCGGATGCCCATGGAAGAGGATTCGGTGTCGTTCAGATTGTTGCTGACCATGGTGTTGAGCGCAGCCACGGGAATGATGCCGGGCAGCACCTTGGCGGCGTCCTGAGCCTTCGTGTTCACAACGATGGAGTCGCCGTCCAGATTAACTTCGGCTTCGACCAGGCGTCCGGCCAGCAGGTTGGCGGAATCCCAGTATTCATCTTTATTTGTAGAGAGTCCGTCGGTGATGGTGTAGGTGTTGCCGGCCTGAGCGTCGGCAATGTACAGCTGGGAACCGTCCGCCACGGAAATGGCGCCGGTGCCGGTAATCATGGCTCCGGCATTGGCCGCCTTGCCGTCCACGACCAGCAGCGAATTATTTCCGAAGGCCACCTGAGCGGTGCTGTCGGCCGCCACGTTGCCTACCACAAGACGTTTTCCCTGAGCCACGGTCACGCTTTTGCCAAGCGAAAGCATGGCCTCGTCAGCTCCCGCGGTGACTCCGGTATTCTCGGTCATGGCGACGGCAAGCGTTCCTTTTTCAAGGAGCACGTCGCCGCCGAAGAAGCCGCTGTCCGAGCCGAGCGCCGTGGAGCCGGAAGTCTGCCTGTAGGTGCCGCTGAAATCGGACACCGTTCCCTGCGCAACGGTGAGGTCTCCTCTGTTGGTAACGAGTCCCGTACCGTCGTCGGCAAGGGCGGTATCTGCGTTCAGAACGGTGGATCCGGCAAAGGAAACAGAAGCATGATCGGTGAGAGCCACGGCCGTGCTGGCTGGACCGGTTGCGGAGATGCTTGTGCTGCTTCCTTCGCTTCCCAGTGACACGACTGCGCCGCTTTCAGCCAGCACGCCGAAGCTGTTGCCGTTGGTCGAGGAAGTGTTGATGCTTACATTACCGGTAAGATTGTTTCGGGCGGACTCGCCGTCGGTGTACAGTCCCAGCGCATCGCCTTCGGAAGATACCGCGGAAACATACACATCGCTTGAAGAGGAAAAGTGGCCGTTGTCTTCAAGAGCGGTTGTGGCCTCTATTGTACTATTATAAATGCCGAAGGCGTTTGCTTTTGTTGAAGAGGCGTTGATGTTCAGCGTATTGGCAAAGGCGGCGTTTCCTGCATATTGATTGGGCACAAGTACAACGCCATAGGCTTCTCCTTCGGTACTTTTTGCCGTGATGTCCATGGCCGCCTGAACGTTGATGTGCGCTCCGTACTGACTGAAGATGCCCGCAGCAGTGCTGAGTTCGGAGGTCGCGCGGAGCGTTGCGGTTTTTCCGGTAAAGGTAACGGTTCCGGGAACTCCGGAGGGCCGGACGGTATAGACTTCATGCTTGCCCGAAACATCGATGACGGTATTTTCTCCGGAGAAATTTACCGTCGTATCATAGGCGTTGCCCGGATCACACTGTACATCGACGCCATAGGTTGCATAATCTTTACCTGCTCCGCCCTTGACGGTAATGAAGGTATTGCCTGTGAAGTTCGTCGTTGACTGATAGGCAAGAATGCCTTGCATGTAATTATTGTAGTCTTTACCGCCCTGCAGATTGATGACCGTATTTTTTGAATTGAAATTGAAGACGGAGCCCTGACTATTGTAGTTGTCCACACCGATGATTCGGCCTGTGTTGGTGGCTATGTCAATGCGGGTGGAATCGGAATCGATATCAATCCAGGAGCGGCCGCCGCCCTCATTGATAACGCCGAGCGCGATTCCTGAATCCTGTTCAGGTTCAGGGTAAGATTGTCCCCCGAAACGGAAAGATGGCCGTTGCTCCATGCTTCCAGTCCGTGTACACGGCCGTTTGTTGATTGTGCTGTGCCTGAGATGTTTCCCTGCAGGGTGATGTCGCCTCCATTGGCTCGGAAAAGTCGGGTTTCCTGACCGGACGTAGCTTCCTCCGCATGCACGTCGACGTCGCCGGAAAGGGTGATGGAGCTGCCCTGCTGAGCAACGATGCCATAATTGCGTGAACCTGTGGCGTTGTTGCTGTTGACCGTCAGTGTCGCACCGTCCGCAATCGTGACCTGCATATCTCCAGAGTCGGCAAGGATGCCTGCCGTACGGTCTCCTTCTGTTGTTGCATCGGCCTGTATTACGGTGTCCTGCAGAATGTCATGCGTTCCGTTGACGAGACTTCCCACGGCGTCGGCATTTGAGACTCCGCCAGCAACGAGCATAGCTGCCATGGCAAGCGAGCCGAACGTGTTCAGGAGATGGCAGTTTTTGAGGACCGCTCTGTAACGGTTGATGAGATTGCCGATTGCCCCTTTGGTCAGCATGTCAATAACCTCCAGAATTGACTGTACAATTTTATTGGTAGCATAAAATGGTTATCGACTCAAGAAGTTTTTTATTTTTTATATTTTTTAATCTTTATTTAATAATTATAAAAAGTATTATTTTTTTAATATGTTATGTTTTATTTTTGGAAAAAATATTTCTACAAGACTTACATGAAAAGACAGATAATAAAATTTCTTATCAAAGAATACTTTCAACTTTTATACGAAAGGAAAAAGTAAATTATTTTATGAGGAAATGGCGGTTTTTCTTATAAAGAAGAACATCATTAAGATATGGGACAGCGAGGAAGCCGGTTCCCCTCAGGGCACAAAAAAGCGCCGTCTGCTTTTGACACAGACGGCGCTTTTTGATGAGGCGCTGTTTTATTGAATATTCGACGGTAAAATTTTCAGATGAGGTCGGGAGTGGAAGGGCGGAACGAGGAACTTTTGTCCCGAGCCCGGAACAGTTCCTTCGTTCGCTTTTGCTCTGCGCATAATTTTCCCGTCCCCCTTTGTCCCGCCGAACCGGCGAAGCCGGGAGGCGGAAACAAGGGGGCGCGGGGGGCTTGTCCCGACTTTGTCGGGGAATTATTCCCCCCGCATGCCTTTCCTGTCTTCTGTCTTTCCTGCCTTTTCTGCCTTTTACTCAAAGTTGTAGCGGAGCACGGGGGTGCGTGCGGCGCGGACTTCGTCGGGGCGGCCGATGGGGCAGTGGTGGGGCGCGGCGTGGAGATAGTCGGGGTCGGTTTTGGCCTTCTCCAGGATGGCGAGGAGGGCGTCGGCCGCGTTGTCGAGGGTTTCGGGGCTTTCGGTTTCGGTAGGTTCGACCATGAGAGCCTCATGGACGATGAGGGGGAAGTACATGGTCGGCGGATGGATGCCGTAATCGAGCAGCGATTTGGCCACGTCCATGGCGGAGACGCCGGTTTCGTTCTTCAGCTTTTCGAGCGTCATGACGAATTCGTGCATGCAGAGGGTGTCGTAGGCCATGTCGTAGTGGCCGGCGAGCTTCTTCATGAGGTAGTTGGCATTGAGCACGGCCATGGCCGAGGCTTCGGGAATGCCTTCTTTGCCCAGCGTGAGAATGTAGGTGAGGGCGCGCACCACGACGAGGAAGTTGCCGTAGAAGCTGCGCACGCGGCCCATGCTGTGTTCAGGGGTGAAGAAGCTGTAGCGGCCGTTTTCTTCGCGCACGCGGGGGGTGGGCAGGAAGGCTTCGAGGAAGGCCTTGCAGCCCACGGGGCCGCTGCCGGGACCGCCGCCGCCGTGCGGGGTGGAGAAGGTTTTGTGCAGGTTGAGGTGAACGCAGTCGAAGCCCATGTCGCCGGGACGGGCGTGACCCATGACGGCGTTGAGGTTGGCGCCGTCGTAGTAGCAGAGGCCGCCCGCCTCATGCACGATGCGTGTGATTTCGAGAATGTTGGGATCGAAGAGGCCCACCGTGTTGGGGTTGGTGAGCATGAGGCCTGCGGTATCGGGGCCGACGGCCTTTTTGAGGGCTTCGAGGTCCACGCCGCCCTCGGCGTTGGAGGGCACGGAAACCACGGTGAAGCCCGCCATGGTGGCCGAGGCGGGATTGGTGCCGTGAGCGGAGTCGGGCACGATGATCCTGGTGCGGGCCGCGTCGTTTCTCGACTGATGATAGCGGCGGATGAGCAGCAGACCGGTGTATTCGCCGTGCGCGCCCGCGGCGGGCTGGAAGGTCATGCCGTCCATGCCGGTGATTTCGCAGAGCAGGCGTTCGGTCTTGAAGAGCACCTCAAGGCAGCCCTGGGCGGTTTCGGCGGGCTGGAGCGGATGGATGTCCGTAAAGCCGGGGAGCGAGGCCATTTCCTCGTTCACCCGGGGATTGTACTTCATGGTGCAGGAGCCCAGGGGATAGAAGCCCTTGTTCACGCCGTGAGTCTGGGAAGCGAGTTCGGTGTAGTGTCTGCCGAGGTCGATTTCCGAGATTTCGGGCAGACGGGGAGCCGAGGCGCGCAGCGCGGACGAAGAAAATTCGACCGCGGGCACGTCGCAGGCGGGAATGAGGGTTTCGCAGCGGCCGGGACGGCTTCTTTCAAAGAGGAGTTTCATTGTGCGCACACCTCCCGGATGGCGGTGACGAGTTCATCCATGTCGTTTTTGCTGCAAAGTTCGGTGCAGCACCAGAGCAGGCCGCCGTCCACGGGAAGGCCGCCGAGAATGCCCTTTTCGGCGAGCTTTGCGCAGAGAACTTCCGGATCCACGGGGCAGTTCGTGAGAAATTCGTGGAAGAATTCCCTGCCTTCGCAGCGCAGGGAGAATCCGGGAATTTCGGCCAGCTTTGCAGCCAGATAGTGCGCATGGGCGGCGCAGTTTTCGGCCACGCGGGCGAGGCCCTTCGGCCCCATGGCCGCGAGGTACACCGAGGCGGTCATGGCGCAGAGCGCTTCGTTGGAGCAGATGTTGGACGAGGCCTTTTCGCGGCGGATGTGCTGTTCGCGGGCCTGGAGGGTGAGCACGAAGCAGCGGCGGCCTTCGTGATCCACGGTTTCGCCCACGATGCGGCCGGGCAGGTGACGCATGAGTTCCTTGCGGCAGGCCATGAATCCGAGATACGGGCCGCCGAAGCCGAGGGGCATGCCGAGGGGCTGTCCTTCGCCCACGGCGATATCCGCGCCGTATTCGCCGGGCGTTTTCAGAATGCCGAGGGAAATGGGATTCGCGCTCATGACCATTTTTGCGCCGGCGTTGTGGGTGGCGGCGACAAGGGCGTCCATGTCTTCGAGCACGCCGAAGTAGTTGGGGCTCTGCACGAGGGCGCAGGCCGTGCTTTCGGAAAGGGCGGCGGCGAGATCGGCGGGATCGGTGGCGCCGTTCTTCACGGGCAGCACGGTGACGGGCACGCTGCGGCTTTCGCAGTAGGTCTGCACGGCGGTGATGACCTGCGGATCGACGGTGCCGGCCAGCACGACGCCGTGTCTGCGGCGATCCAGGCACATGAGCACGGCTTCGGCCGCGGCGACGGCGCCGTCATAGACCGAGGCGTTGGACACGTCCATGCCGGTGAGTTCGCAGATCTGGGTCTGGTATTCAAAGATGGACTGGAGCACGCCCTGACTGATTTCCGCCTGATAGGGCGTGTAGGCCGTGACGAATTCCTCGCGGGAGGTCACGGTTTTCACGACGGCGGGAATGTAGTGGCGATACGCGCCCGCGCCCCGGAAGATGCTGCGGAAGCGGACGTTCTTGTCCGCCATGTCGCGCACCTTGCGCGAAACTTCCATCTCGCTCAGGCCGTCGGGCAGGTTCAGCGAGTGCAGGCGCACTTCCGGCGGGACGGAGGCGAAAAGTTCGTCGGTGGAATGCAGGCCGAGGCTTGCGAGCATGGCCTGACGTTCTTCCGACGTGGCGGGAATGTAGCTGCCCATGCCTAGGCCTCCTCGTTCTTGCACACGGCCTCGTAGGCGGCGGCGTCCAGCAGATCGCCGACGGCGGTCACGTCGGAAACCTTGATGAGCCAGGCTTCGTAGGGCTTTTCGTTGAGCAGGGCGGGGTTGTCGATGAGTTCGCTGTTCACGGCGGCCACGGTGCCGGTCACGGGGCTGAACACGCCGGACACGGCCTTCACGGATTCCACGTCGGCAAAGGAGTCGCCCACGGTGACGGAGTCGCCTTCCTGGGGCAGATCGATGAACACGATGTCGCCGAGGGACTTCTGGGCGAAGTCGGTGAGGCCGATGACGGAAAGACCGTCTTCGTTCTTGATCCATTCATGAGACGCGGAGTATCTGAGTTCGGCGGGAATGTGAGACATGGCATCCTCCAAAGAGACGATAGAAGGTTCAACGAAGAAGGTTGCGCAGGCCGCGCTTTTTTCGGCGGCCTGCGGGGAGAGAAAACGTCGGGCCTGCCGCCTAGCGGTGATAGAAGGGCAGGGGCACGATGACTGCGCCGACCCTGCGGCCGCGCACGTCCACCTCGACTTCGGTGCCGGGGGCGCTGTGGGCGACGTCCACGAGGGCCATGGCGAGCGCCTTGCCCACGGCGGGGCAGTGGGTGCCGGAAGTGGTCATGCCTATCTGCGTGTCGCCGATGAACACGGGCTGATGCTCGCGGGCAATGCCGCGGCCGGTGACTTCGAGGCCCACGCGCACGCGGGTGGGCGCGCCTGCGGCCACGAGGGCGTCCTTGCCGATGAATTCTTCCTTGTTCAGCTTCACGCCGAAGTCGAGACCGGCTTCGAGGGGCGAAATGGTTTCGTCCATTTCGTGGCCGTACAGGGGCATGGCGGCTTCAAGGCGCAGGGTGTCGCGCGCGCCGAGGCCGCAGGGAATGAGGCCGAATTCCTCGCCGGCCTCGCGCAGGGTCTTCCAGAGCTTCACGGCGTTTTCGGGCGCGGTGTAGATTTCGTAGCCGAGCTCGCCGGTGTAGCCCGTGCGGGAGATCATGCACTTCATGCCGGCGATGTCCACGTCGCGCACGGCGGTGTAGTACTTCTGCGGCAGTTTGTCCTCGGGAACCAGCTTCTTGAGAATGGCGGGCGCGGCAGGGCCCTGAAGGGCGAGCTGGGCCACGGAGTCGGAAATGTCTTCGGCCTTGGTGCCGGGCAGAAGATTGGCGGCCATGTGGGCGTAGTCCTTGTGCCGGTTGGCGGCGTTGACCACGACGAGATATTCTTCGTCGGAGAACTTGTACACGACGAGGTCGTCGATGACGCCGCCCTTGTCATTGCACATGACGCTGTAGCGCACCTTGCCCACGGGCATGCTGGTGAAATCGTTGGTGAGCAGGTGGTTCAGGTTTTTCAGGGCCGTGGGGCCGGTGAAGAGCACTTCTCCCATGTGGGAGACGTCGAACAGGCCGGCCGCCTGACGCACGGCCATGTGTTCCTTGATGACGCCTGTCGGGTACTGCACGGGCAGAAGATAGCCCGCAAAGGGGACGATCTTTCCGCCTTCCGCGACGTGTACGTCGTAAAGAGGGGTCTTGAGTTCCATGGAACCTTCTCCTGCGAAAAAAGAAAATAAAAAAAAGAGGCACAGCAGACGAATTGCTTCGTCCTCTGTGCCTCTGTTACCAACCTGAAAGATTCTCCGCCGCGCGGATTGCCTCATGGGTGCATGCCTGCTTTCCAGAGTTTGTCCAAAACCGGTCCTTTTGCCTGAGAGTTCTTGCGGCCCCTTCGGCTCCACCCTGCAAGGGTGATCTCTCCCGGTTTCTTCAACCAAGTCATGCCGGATCTCTATGCGCTTTGGGAAAACAGCCTTCGCTGTTTTTTAATTCAAAAAAAAGGTAGCACGGCGGCGGAGCGAGGTCAAGGGGAGGCGGGCGAATGCCGGAAAAAAAGTTTGTGATTTCACCGGGAAAGCGTATTTTTTCACGAGTGGAACAGGAATGTGAGACGGAAGTGCAGGGCTGGAACGGAACTGTTCCGAAAGGCGGGGCAAAGACGGGGGGCGCGTCCGTCGGCGCGGGGCAGGACTCAGGAGCGTGCGAGGCAGGGGCGAGGGAATATGGGGCGAGGGAATATGGGGCGAGGGAAAAAGGAAGAGGCGCAGGGCGCAGAAGGCGGGCGGAACCAAGGGGATGCGTGAGAGAGGCGGGGGAGGGAAAAGTCAGGGCCAAGAGACGGGATTGCAGCGGGGAAAGGGGAGCCGCGGGGGAGAGCACTGCCGAAGGAGAGCTTGAGCACGGCGGCGAGGAACGAAAGGATGCGGCCGGTCGAACCACGGCGAGAAGAAAGGACGGCGGACGGAACCGAAGAAAGGACGGCCGTTCGGGGAAGCTGCGGGATTGTCGAGGGACGGCGCGGCGGAGATATGCAGGCGCGGCGCGCGGAGGCATCGGGCCGACAGCTGTCCCCGGCGGAAACATTGCGTTAGAACAAGAGTCGCCCCGCAGGGGCAGGAGAGACTCGCGCTCTCTTTCAGCATCGGCAAGCCTGGTCCGCTCGCGCGGGCAGAGATTCTTGAATGGCGCACGGGCAGACATAACGCTAAAGCCGCCCCGCAGGGGCAGGGAGGAGAGGCATGACGGAATTCAGTTTCAGATTTGCGGAACGAAAAGATACCACTCTTATTTTGCAGTTCATCAGGGAACTGGCAGAGTATGAGAAGCTGCGGCACGAAGTCGTCGCGGATGAGGCGACGTTGGAAGAATGGATTTTTGACCGGAAAAAGGCGGAAGTCGGCTTTGCCCTTGAAAACGGCAGGGAAGTCGGCTTCGCCCTGTTCTTCCATAATTTTTCCACGTTTCTCGGCAGGGCGGGCATCTATCTGGAAGATCTGTACGTCCGGCCGGAATGCCGCGGCAGAGGCTGCGGAAAGGCGCTGCTGAAGAAGCTCGCCGCCCTTGCCGTGGAACGCGGCTGCGGCCGTCTGGAGTGGTGGTGTCTCGACTGGAACAGGCCGAGCATCGATTTTTATCTTTCCCTTGGCGCGGAGCCCATGAAGGACTGGACGGTGTACAGGATAGCCGGAGACACGCTGAAGAATCTTGCCCGCTAGAGGCGGAGCTGTTCCGGGGCGGAAAAGGCTGCGTTCACGGTCTCGGGCGTCAGCGGAAAATCCGAAGCCGGGAACGGCAAAAAGAAAGGGCCGCCCCGGAAAGGGCGGCCCAGGTTCATGCGCAGGCGGCGGCCGCTCAGGCCGACTGATCGGTGAGCGTCAGCTTTTTCTTGGTGGCGGAAATGCTTTCCGTCTGCACCTTGCTGCGGTCGGTGTAGTGGGTGTGCAGCAGTTCGTGCGCCTTGTGGGAATTGGGCTCGCCGAGATATTCCTCGTAGAGCTTGACGACCTGCGGATTGTTGTGCGACTGCCGGCGGGGCTTGTGGCTGTCGATGGCGTACAGGCCCTGCTGACGTTCGCGCGCGTGCGGATGGTAGTTCTTCTTCACGCGGCAGGTGCCGCCGCCGGCCACGCAGCCGCCGGGGCAGGCCATGACTTCAATGAAGGTGTAGGGCGATTCGCCCGCGAGGGCCTGATCGACGAGCATGCGCGCGTTGGCAAGGCCGTGAGCCACGGCCACCTTGATGACGCCGTGTTCCTTGCCGAGGTCCACGTCGGCCTCGCGCAGGCCCTTCATGCCGCGCACGGGAGCCACGTCCACGCCGGGCAGTTCCTTGTGATTGAGCACGGCGTACACGGTGCGCACGGCCGCTTCCATCACGCCGCCGGTGGTGCCGAAAATGACGGCCGCGCCGGTGGAATCGCTCATGTAGGGGTTGTCGAAGGGTTCGGGTTCCAGGGAGGCGAGATCAATGCCCGTGCGGCGCAGCAGGCGGATGAGTTCGCGCACGGTGATGACCACGTCGGTGTCGGGCTGATTGTTGGTGTAGAGCTGGGAGCGGGCGGCCTCGTCTTTTTTGGCCGTGCAGGGCATGATGGACACGTTGCGTATTCTGCGCGCCGGAACGCCCATCTTTTCGGAAAGGTAGCTCTTGACCAGCGAGCTCGACACGGCCTGCGGGGAACGGGTGGTGGACACGTAGGGCAGAATGTCCGGGCAGTGCTTTTCGGCGTAGCTCACCCAGCCGGGGCAGCAGGACGTGAACATGGGGAGCTTGCCGCCGTTTCTGATGCGGCCGAGCAGTTCCGTGCCTTCTTCCATGATGACGACGTCGGCGGCGAAGTCGGTGTCGATGACGATGTCCGCGCCGAGGCGGCGCAGGGCGGCCACGATGCGTCCTTCCACGTTTTCGCCGGGGGCGAGGCCGAATTCCTCGCCGACCACCACGCGCACCGAGGGCGCGAAGGCGAACACCGTGGTGAGTTCGGGATTGGCGAGGTAGTCGAGCACTTCGTCGTTTTCATCGCGTTCGGCGAGCGCGCCCGTGGGGCATACGAGGGTGCACTGGCCGCACTGGATGCAGGCGGAGGTGTTCTGACTGGGAGCCATGCCCACGCCTATGTGCGCGCCGGTGCCGGTGCCGTCCACGGTGAGGGCGGCCACGCCCTGCACCTTGCGGCACACTTCCACGCAGCGCAGGCAGCGTATGCACTTGGTCATGTCGCGCACCATGCCGTGCATGGTGTTGTCGAAGGGGCGGTCGTGCGCAAGGCGCGGGGCGAAGCGGTTGGTGGAAAGCCCCACGTATTCGGCGAGATCCTGAAGCTCGCAGTCGCCGTGACGGGCGCAGGCCGCGCAGTCCTGATCGTGATCGGCGAACACGAGTTCCACCTGCAGGCGCTGCATGTTGCGCACTCGGGCGGATCTGGTGTTCACGCGCATGCCCTCTTCCATGGGGGTGTTGCAGGAGGTGACCATTTCGGTGCGGCCGTTTTTGTCGGTTGCCTCCACAAGGCACACGCGGCAGGTGCCGGGCTTGTGATCGAGCGGCTGGAAATGGCAGAGGGTGGGAATGAATATGTTGTTGCGCCGGGCCACCTGAAGGATGGTTTCTCCCGACTCGAAAGTGTACTCACGTCCGTTGATGGATGCGTTCATGGCGGATTCTCTCATAAACGGTTAGGCCTTGAAGCCGGGGATGGGGGAGCGGGTAACCACGGACAGAATGCGATAGCAGCGCATGCAGCGTCTGGCTTCCTGCCAGGCTTCCTCCTGCGACATGCCGAGTTCCACTTCCTTGAAGTTGTGGGCGCGTTCGGCCGGGGAAAGTTCGTTGAGCTTCACGCGGGGCTTCTTTTCCTGACCGCAGACGGGGTCGTCGCCGAGCAGGCCCGCCTGCTGGATGAGCTGACTGATGCGCTCGCGGGCGAGGAAGGGCGGACGGTCGTATTCCAGATAGCTGGCGATGGCCTGCGCGCCGATGGAACCCTGCGCCATGCCGTGAATGAGCACGCTCGGGCCCTTGGTGCGGGGGCCGGTGGTGCCGTCGCCGCCTGCGAACACGCCGGGGCGCGAGGTGGCCTGATAGGCGTCCACGATGATGCAGTTCTTGCGGTCGAGGGCGATGCCGTCGGCCTCGGTGAGCATGGCCGGATCGCTCTTCTGACCGATGGCCGCAATGACGTAGTCGCAGGGAATGACGAATTCCGAACCGGGAATGGGCTTGACGCCGCGGCGGCCGCTCTCGTCGGGTTCGGTCTGCTGCATCTTCACGCAGCGCAGGCCCGTGATTTTGCCGTTTTCCACCACCAGCGACTGCTGACCGGAAAGAAAATGGAATTCCACGCCTTCGTGACCGGCTTCCACGATTTCCTCGCGATCGGCCGGGGCGTCGGATTCGGTGCGGCGGTACACGAGATGCACCTTGCCGCGGGTCATGCGCACGGCGGAACGGCAGCAGTCCATGGCCACGTTGCCGCCGCCCACGACCACCACGTCGCCGTCGAGGGTCGGGGTTTCGCCGCTTTCGAGCGTGTCGTGCACCTTTTCCAGAAAGTCGATGCCGTTTTCATAGGTGGGCAGGCTGGTGTCTTCGCCTTCCATGCCGAGGTAGCCGCCGAGCGGGCAGCCCGTGGCGATGAACACGGCCTTGTAGCCGCGGCGGAACAGATCGTCGATGTGGAAGTCGCGGCCGAGCTTCTGATTGAAGAAGAACATGCCGCCCATGTCCTTGACGAGTTCGTTTTCCTGCATGAGCACGTTCTTGGGCAGGCGATAGAAGGGAATGCCGTAGCGCACCATGCCGCCGGCCTTGTCGTGGGCTTCGTAGATGTCCACGGGGTAGCCCGTTTCCAGAAGCTGATAGGCGCACGTCACGCCCACGGGCCCCGCGCCGATGACCGCCACGCGCTTGTTCTTGGTGGTGGGGCAGGGTTCGGGCTTCAGAATGCCGGGCACGATGGTTTCATCGGCGGCGAAGCGCTTGAGATTCTTGATGTCCACGGGTTCGTCCACCTGACCGCGGCGGCAGGCCTTTTCGCAGTAGCGCACGCACACGCGGCCGCAGCTTCCGGCAAGCGGATAGTGATTGAGCACCACGCCGGCGGCAAGATCGTTGTGACCGTCCTGCAGGTAGTCGATGTAGCGGGGTACGTTCACGTGGCTCGGACAGGCTTCGATGCACGGGCTCGTGGTCACGGAATAGAAGCCCGCGTCGCTGTGAAGGGGGAAGGGACGGAGTTCGTCGGGAAAATGGGTGAGGGCGTCGAGCAGGGGCGTGGTTCCGGTGCGGCCCACGCCGCACAGTGCGGTTTCATGCATCTGTTCGGTGATGTCGCGCACTTCCTCCCACTGCACGAGCTCGCCGCGGCAGGCCTTGGCCAGTTCCTGAGCGAGAATGGGCGAGCCTGCGCGGCAGGGGGAGCACTTGCCGCAGGATTCGGCGGCAAGGCGCTGATGGTGCTTCCACAGCGCCCAGACAAGGCTCGCCGTGCGGGAAAACACCAGAAATCCCCGGTTGCTGAGGAAAATTTCCGTGGGATTCCCCTCGTTGAACTGATCGAAAAGTTCCAGCGGCAGGTCTTCGGGAGCGGTGGGAGCCGCGGTTCCGCGGTTGTCGTACACGACATTGTCCCAGACTCCGTAAATCAGCTGCGGCATAGGGCAAAGCCTCCTTGGTGGTGCGGTGTAAATGGTCGCCGGAAACGGTCTATCTTCAGGCTGTCTTCAACCTTATATTCAGACTATCGGGTATATGTAGGTAAAAAAGCAATCTTCGTAAAGAGCCGAAATGCTGCGGGCGCAAACGGTCCTGAGAAAGGCGGGGCGCGGATGCTGGGAGGCGCTGTTTTTTGCGCCGTCGGGGCCGGAAGCGCCCTGTGCGCGCCGCAAAGGGGGCGGTGCAGACTATGGAGGGAATGCGCGTTTCGGAAAAGGCGCGGCGC
>NZ_DBMAHT010000051.1:0-13791 GCF_057866825.1 Mailhella sp. | reverse complement strand
CAGGCAGGAGGGAGCGCGGAATCCATGCGTAGTGTGCGCTGTGCGGGGAGATATGAGCAGCAGACCGAACGTCGGCGGAAGCGCTGTCGCTCGCTGGAAAGTTTCCCGGAGGGGAGCCGTCCGTCGCCGACCGGCAAGGGCTGATCGGCAAAGCGTCAGCAGGGGATTGCGGGGAGGGCGAGGGGGCGCGCCGAAAATCTGCACGGACGCGCGCAGAGGGAGTCCGCCGTAGGCAGAAGATGTTTCAGGAGCCGTGTTCTCCACCTGAACGGACGGGCGCAGAGCGTCGGGCGGATGAAAAAGGGCGCAAAAAAGCCCGGGAGCGCAAACGGCGACGCGCGTCCCGGGCGGAGAAGCTATCCCTTGAGGGCTTTGCGGAACCCTTCGGCGGAACGCTCTATGACGGCGTCTTCCACGGCGAAGGACAGACGGAAGTAACCGGGGAAGCCGAAGCCCGAGCTCGGCACGGCGAGCACGAGGTTGTTCGTGAGGCGTTCCACGATGGCCTTGTCGTCGCCGCCGGGAGCCTTGGGGAAGAAGTAGAACGTGCCCCTGGGCAGCGTGAACTCATAGCCTGCGTCCGCCAAAATGGCGGCGAGCTTGTTGCGGCGCCTGGTGTAGATGGCAAGCGCCGCGTCCGTGGACGTGCCGAGGCAGTCGGCCATGAGGTACTGGCCCACCACGGGAGGATTCACGAAGCCGAGCACGCGGTTGGAGAAGATGAGGCCGTCCATGAGCTGATCGGCGTGTTCCATGGCCGGGTTGACGGCAATGTAGCCCACGCGTTCGCCCGCCATGCCGTAGTTCTTGGCAAAGGAGCTGATGACCACGCTGTACTTGTAGAGCGGCAGCGCGGCGGGCACTTCAATGCCGTCGTAGGCGAGGAAGCGGTAGGGTTCGTCGGCCACCAGATAAATGATGCGGCCGATGCGTTTCGAGGCTTCCTCCAGCATGGCGGCGAGGCTCTTGATGTCCTCTTCGGAATAGACCGCGCCCGAGGGATTGTTGGGCGAGTTGATGATGACGGCGCGGGTGCGCGGCGTGACGGCTGCGGCCAGAGCCTCCACGTCGGGGCCGAAGTCTTCGGCGCGGCAGGGCACGGGATGAAGCGTGCCGCCGTGATTGCCCACATAGAAGCGGTATTCGCCGAAGAAGGGGGCCACGGTGAGTACTTCGTCGCCGGGTTCGAGCACGGTGTGGAAGAAGGCGTTCATCACGCCGGCCGCGCCGCAGCCGAGCATGACGTGCTTGGCTTCGAGGGCGGTTTTCTGCTGACTGCTCAGCCAGGCGGCCAGTTTTTCGCGGGCCCAGGAGAAGCCGGCGTTGGGCATGTAGCCCAGAATGCCCGGTTCGGACATGCGTGCGGCCAGGGCGGTCATGGCGCGGGCCGCTTCGGCGGGCGGAGCGAGATCAGGATTGCCGAGGCTGAAGTCGCACACGGCGTCGTTGCCGTATTTTTTGCGCAGTTCGATGCCGGCCTCGAACATGCGGCGGATCAAGGATCCCTGAGAGAGGTTCTGCTCCATGGCGGAGCTGATGACGGAAGCGGACATGGCACACTCCTTGAATGATGGAAGGAAATCGGGAAACGTGTTGTTCTGCTTTGAGCGCGCATGCGCGGCGTCGGCGGGAAGGCGGGAATTTTTGCGGCGCGCCTGTCGAAGCACGGGGTGGTCCAGTTCGGCGAGCGCGGCTTCGAGCCTGTCGAGCCAGAGCTCGACGAAGGCGGGATCGTCGGCCAGACCGCGCAGTTCGGCCTGACAGCGGAACCCGGCCGCGTCAAGACGGCTTTTCCATGAGGAAGGCGAGCTGCCCGCCATGTCTTCGAGCGTGTGGCGGCCCACGACGGAGAGCAGCGGCAGCAGCCAGACGCGTCCGCTGGGGGCGGCTTCGGCGGAAAGTTCCGGCAGCAGCAGATCGAGGCCGTCGGAGGCGGGAGAGTCTGCGGTGGCCTCGTCGGGACGCACCATGCCGGCGCCGACCATGCACGCCACATGAATGTGCGGATCCTGCGCGCGCACGGCTTCGCCCCAGCGCCGGTAAAGAATGTCGCATTCATGGCGGCTGCCGTGCGCCATGCAGACCACGGGTTCGCCGGGAGAGCGCAGAGGGGAAATGTGACTGAGAAGCGTGGCGGAAGCCTGCGCCACGGACGCGTCTTCGGGGTCGAGACTGGAGAGCAGGGGGCGGCCGAGACTGACGGCGAGTCTGCCTTCGTCGGCGATGACGCGGCAGTCTGCGGCCACGCCGTCGTATTCCATGCCGGGAATGAGGTGCAGGGGCTGCACCGCCACATGGGTGTAGCGCTCGTAGCGCATGCGTTTCAGGGCCTTGAGCACGGAATCGGACTTCGTGCGGGAGCTGGCAAGGCGCATGCGCATGGTTTCGGAGGTGAAGGCCCAGCGCACGGGCAGGCGGAAACGGACCTCCGTGGCGGCCTGCACGGCGCGCAGCGCCGCCGCCCCGCGGATGTTGCCGCATCCGTAGGCAACCAGAAGAACGCCTCGTTTCATGCCTTGTCCGGGGAAAACGTTTCTTCGGTGAAAAGCTGGAAGCCCTTTTTGCGCAGCAGCGCGGCAAAGAGCCCGTCGCCGTCGACAAGGGTGTGGGTGAAGGTGCCGTCGTAGATGCGTCCGCAGCCGCAGGACGGGGAGCGCGCCTTGAGCACGGCGGCCGAACAGCCGTATTCTTCGGCGATGTACAGCGCCGATTCCGCGCCGGAGGCGAAGGCCTGCGTCACGTCTTCCCCCTTGGCGGAAACGACGCGGCCGTCTTTCTGTTCGCTGGGGGTGCGGGGCGTGGGCAGACCGCCGAGCACTTCGGGGCAGACGGGCACGGCTTCGCCCGCGTTCACGAGGGCGGCGATTTCCGGGCGCAGGTTGGAGCGGCCGTCGTACCGGCAGGGAATGCCGGCAAGGCAGGCGCTCACCACGTATCGGCAGGGCTTGGGAATCTCAGTCAAAGGAAATCTCCACCTGTTCCTGATTGTCCTTGCGGCGGACTATGGTGCCTATTTCCCACGCGCCGGTGTTCATGGAACGGAAGCGGGGAAGCATGTCGTCGGCGGTCTCGCGGTCGGTGATCATGATGTAGCCGATGCCGCAGTTGAAGATCTGGAGCATTTCCGGCCAGGAAAGATTTCCCTGTTCCTTCAGCCAGTCGAAGATGGCGGGGCGCTCCCAGCTGGAGAACCGGATGTTCGCGCAGACCGAGGGCGAAAGCACGCGGGGAATGTTGTCGTAGAAGCCGCCGCCGGTGATGTGAACCATGCCCTTGATGGGCAGATCGCGCATGATGGACTTGACCTGCTCGGAGTAGATGACCGTGGGCGTGAGCAGCACGTCGGCAAAGGTGCGGTCGGTGCCGGGCACGATGTCGTCGGCCTTGACGCCGCTCTGCTCGTAGATTTTGCGCACCAGCGAGTAGCCGTTGGAATGCAGTCCCGACGAGGCCAGGCCGATGATGACGTCGCCTACGCTGATGGTGGAGCCGTCCACGATTTTCGGCCCGTCCACGATGCCCACGCAGAAGCCCGCAAGATCGTAGTCGCCGCTAGCGTACATGCCGGGCATTTCCGCGGTTTCGCCGCCGAGCAGGGTGCAGCTGCTCATCTTGCAGCCTTCAACGATGCCGCCGACCACGGTGGCGGCCTGATCCACGTTCAGTTCGCCGCAGGAAAAATAGTCGAGAAAGAACAGGGGCTTTGCGCCGAGCACAAGGCAGTCGTTCACGCTCATGGCCACAAGATCGATGCCCACAGTGTCGTGCCTGCCGAACATGGAGGCCATCTTGAGCTTGGTGCCCACGCCGTCGGTGCCCGCCACAAGAACCGGAGCCTGCATGCCCGTGATGTCGGGTCGGAACAGGCCGCCGAAGCCGCCGATGTCCGAAAGGACGCCGTGGGTCTGCGTGCTGGCCACCATGGTCTTGATGCGGGAAACCAGCTCGTTGCCGGCAGAAATGTCGACGCCGGCAGAGGTGTATGCGTCGGAACGGGAAAAGCTCATGGTTTCATCTCCTGGTTGAAGGCGTCCGCCCTGGGAGGCGGTCGAGCCGTCTGCATTCAAGCGCCTGCGATCCGCGTCGGGACCGGGCCGGAGGCGCGGGGTCGGGAGCGGCATTTCCCATGGAAATCGCGTAGGCAGGTGCCCCGTATTAATAGTCGCTTCCGGGGCGTTTGCCAAGTTTTTAAATGGCTCTTCGGCGCCGGAATCCCCGGAGCCTGTGATAATGCGCCGCGTCTTTTCGCTGCGCAGGCGAAAGATCGGAGGGCGCGCCGCATGGGCGGCAGGCGCGGCAGCCCATGCTCATCCCCTTGCTTTTCCCTGCGGACGATTTAGAACATGTCTGCCCGAGCGGCATGAATTCTTACTTTCAAGGCGGTTTCCATGAGCAAAGATGCTTCCAATCCCTTTTCCAGATTGAACGCCAAGGATTTTCCTTCCCGCAGCGAACGGGAGAATTTGAAAAAACAGCATCGCGCCAAGACGGTGGTGAAGAACAGGGACGCCGAGACCGCCGCGCAGGATGCCGACGTTGAACTGTTCATGCAGGCCATGGGAGGAAACGTGCGCGCGCTTTCTTCGGACAAGGCTTCGTCCGGCAGGTCGGGCGCGGGCAGGGCCGCCGCTTCGGAAAAAGCTTCCGGCGGAAGCGACAACGACAGCTTTGCCCGGGCGCTGGAGCAGCAGGGCGTGAAGAAGCTGCTGCAGAAAAAGAAGGAAAAGAGCGCGCCGGAAGCGCCGAAGGCCGAGCCCGAGGAAGAGGAGACTCCCGCCACGCTGACCGCCATGGCGCTGGCCGGAGCCCGCATAGCCCGCCGCGACGATGCGGCCATGCTGAACGAGGCCGCCGGAAAGCCCGTCGAAGCCGACGACAGCCGCGATTTTTTCAGCGCCATCAAGGGCACGGTGCCGCTCAACGGCAAGGGCCGCGACGTGCCCGTGGAACCGGAGCCTCCGGTGATTCCCGTGACGGACCCGAGGCATCCGCTGCAGGACTTCATGGAAGGCAAGGTGGAATTTTCCGTGGCCAGCACCGCCGAATACGCGGAAGGCCACGTGGTGGGGCTCGATCTCATGATCGTCTCGCAGCTTCAGGCGCGCCAGTTCAGCCCCGAGGCGCACATCGACCTGCACGGTCTGAACTGCGAGCAGGCGTTTCAGAACCTGGTGGGATTTTTCCGCAACGCCTACTACAAGGGCGTGAGAACGGTGCTCATCGTCACCGGCCGCGGACTCAATTCCCTGAACGGGGTGCCGGTGCTCCGCTTCCGCGTGCAGCAGTGGCTCACGCAGGATCCGTTCAAGCGCGTGGTGCTGGCCTTCTGCACGGCCAAACAGGAGGACGGCGGCGCGGGAGCCTTCTATGTGCTCATCCGCAGGCGCAAGAAGAGCTACGGAAAGATTCGCTGGGACGTCATGCCTTCCGATCCCGATCTTTACGAGTAACGAATACGAATGCTCCGGCTCGCGGCGCACGGCTGCGTCCGCCTGCCGGTGAAAACGTGTATCCGGCGTTCGCGCCGGGGCGTTTTTCTGCGGCCGCTGCCGAGAATGTCGCGGCAAAATTCCCGCGGCTTCCCCGGAGCGTTCGGAGCGCGGAGTTTTTTTCGCCGCGTGATCCTGGGGCGTTTGTTTTGCTAAGACGCGGGAACACCCTGCGCCCCGGAAACGGGGAGAGGGTGTTTCCGGGGCGTCCGCATGGGCTTTGTCTGCCCCGCATCTTCCGGGCGAAGGACGGCCTTTGCCGCCGCCGCGCCGGGGAACGTTGCTGCCGCCGCGCTTTTCGTCCTGCCCCTCCGGCATGCCTTTACTCTTGATGAAATACGCAGGCTCGGCTATAGTTATGGCGTTGCGGCCTGCTTTTGGGCCGTTCTTTATGTAAAAGCTCCTTTCCGAGGGAGGATCATATGCAAGCTCCTGAAAAAAATCTGGCGTTCGAACTGCTCCGCGTAACGGAATCCGCAGCTCTTTCCGCGGCCCGCTGGCTGGGAAAGGGCGCCAAGGAAGACGGCGACGGCGCGGCGGTTGACGCCATGCGCCTTTCTTTTGACTCTCTCTCCATCAAGGGCCGCGTCATCATCGGCGAAGGCGCCAAGGACAAGGCTCCCATGCTGTACAACGGAGAGGAAGTGGGAGACGGAACGGGGCCTGCCGTCGACATCGCCGTGGATCCCGTGGAGGGCACCAATCTGCTGGCCCTCGGACGCCCCAACGCCATCGCCGTCATCGGCGCGTGCAAGTCCGGCTACATGTACAATCCCGGCTCCAGTTATTACATGAAGAAGCTCGTGGTGGGCCGCGAAGCCCGCGACGTGGTGGACATCGACGCTCCCGTGGCCGACAACCTGCAGGCCGTGGCCCGCGCCGTGGGCAAGGACATCAACGACCTCGTGGTGTTCGTGCTCGACAAGCCCCGTCACAAGGGCCTCATTGAAGAAATCCGCAAGACCGGCGCCCGCATCACCCTGCACACCGACGGCGACGTGGCCGGCTCGCTCATGGTGGCCGATCCCAGCGTGGACGTCGATGTCATGATGGGCACCGGCGGCACGCCGGAAGGCGTCATTTCGGCCTGCGCCATCAAGGGCGTGGGCGGACAGATGTTCGGTCGCTTCGATCCTCAGTCCGACGCCGAGCGGCAGGCCATGATCGCCGAAGGCACCAAACTTGACGAAATCCTCACCGTGGATTCCATCATCCGCGCCGACGACGCCTTTTTTGCCGCCACCGGCATTTCCGGCGGCACCTTCCTCGGCGGCGTGAGCTATTCCGGCCGCGGAGCGGTCACCCATTCTCTGGTCATCCGCGCCAAGACCGGCACGTTCCGCTACATCGAATCCCATCACAACTGGGATCGTCTGATGAAGTTCAGCTCCGTCCGCTACGACTAGAAGACGGCGTCCCCCGCGTTCTGCGGGGGCACCGTGTGAGTATGTGACCCATAATCCCATCCAAGGAGTATGGAATGAACAGTGTTAAGACCGCCATCCTGTTCCCCGGTCAGGGGGCGCAGGCATCTGGCATGGGAAGGCGTCTTGCCGAGGCGTCTTCCGATATCATGGATCTCTGGAAGAAGGCGGAAAGCATCAGCGGTCTGCCTCTGCGCGAGATATACTGGGACAGCGACGACGCCACCCTCATGGCGGAAACCCGCAATCTTCAGCCCGCCATCACCGTGGTGAACCTTGCGCTGTGGCTGAGCGTGGCCGATCGTCTGTCTCCTGCCTGCGCCGCCGGTCACAGCCTGGGCGAATTCAGCGCGCTGGCCGCAGCCGGCGTGCTCCCCATGGACAAGGTGCTCGAACTCGTGTCCCTGCGCGGCCGCCTCATGGCCGACGTGGATCCGGAACACATCGGCACCATGTGCGCCATGATCCGCCTCTCTCAGGAACAGGTGGAAGCCGCGGCCAAGGAAGTGTCCGAAGCAACCGGCAAGCTCGTGCGCGTGGCCAACAAGAACACGCCCCTGCAGTTCGTGCTGAGCGGCCATCGCGAGGCCGTGGAGGCCGCGGCGGAAAAGCTGAAGGCCGAAAATCCGCGCGCCAAGGGCTTCCCGCTGGCCGTGAGCGGCGCGTTCCACACGCCCATGATGGCCGAAGCTTCGGCGGAATTTTCCAAGCTGCTCGACAAGCAGGACTGGCACGACGCGAAGTTCCCCATTTATTCCAACATCAACGGCGAGCCGCTGACCGACGCGGAAGCGCTGCACAGCGCCATGCGCCGTCAGATGACCTCTTCCGTGTGCTGGGTGGACACCATTTCCAATCAGTGGAGAGACGGCGTGCGCCGCTGGGTGGAGTTTGGTCCGCAGGGCGTGCTCACCCGCATGGTGCGTCCCATTCTCGTGGCCGCAGACGTGGCCGACGGCAGCTACACCACCGTTCATATTCCCAATAAAGACGCCGTTGATGCATTTGAAGGATAACGATGCGCGACATACTTCTCATTGAAAAGGCCCTCCGGGACATCGTGGCCGGACACGGCTGGGAATGGCCGGAAAAGGCCGTTCTGGAAACGCCCAGAGACGCCAGCCACGGCGATCTCGCCACCAACCTCGCCATGGTGCTCTCCAAGCAGGCCAAGGCCGCGCCCCGCGCCGTGGCGGAAGAGATCAAGGCTGAACTGTGCGACAAGTTCCCCGGACTTGTCACGGCCGAAATCGCCGGCCCCGGATTCATCAACGTCACGTTCGCTCCGTCGTTCTGGCAGGGCGTGGTCTCCGACGTGGAAGAGCAGGGCAAGGCCTTCGGCTCCTCCAAGAACGGCAGCGGCCGCCGCATCGTGGTGGAATACGTGTCCGCCAACCCCACCGGCCCCCTGCACATCGGACACGGCCGCGGCGCCGCCGTGGGCGATTCGCTCACCCGTCTGCTGCGCTTCGCCGGATACGACGTGTCCACCGAGTACTACATCAACGACGCCGGTCGTCAGATGCGTCTGCTGGGCGATTCCGTGTATCTGCGCATGCGCGAAATCTGCAACCTGCCCGTGGTGTATCCCGAAGATCCCAAGGGCTGGTATCACGGCGACTACATCCGCGACATCGCCCGCGAAATGCTGGACAAGGATCCTTCCCTGATCGAGCGTCCCGAGGCCGAGGCCAAGGATCTGTGCTACGAGTACGCCTGCGCCACCATTCTGGCGGGCATCAAGGAAGACCTCAGGGAATTCCGCGTGGAGCATCAGGTCTGGTTCTCGGAAAAGAGCCTCGTTGACGCCGGCAAGGTGGAGGAAGCCTTCGACAAGCTGCGCGCCATGGGCCTCGTGTACGACAAGGACAACGCCGTGTGGCTCGCCACGCAGCAGTTCGGCGACGACAAGGACCGCGTGCTCCGCAAGAGCGACGGCTACCTGACTTATTTTGCTTCCGACATCGCCTATCACGCCAACAAGTTTGAACGCGGCTTCGATGAATGCATCGACGTGTGGGGCGCGGATCATCACGGTTACGTTCCCCGCATGAAGGCGGCCATCACCTGCATGAAGCACGACCCTGAAAAGGATTTCCACGTGGTGCTCATTCAGATGGTGAACCTCATGCGCGGCGGCGAGCCTGTGGCCATGTCCACCCGCTCGGGCGAATTCGTCACCCTGCGCGAAGTGCTCGACGACGTAGGCACGGACGCTGCCCGGTTCATGTTCCTGTCCCGCAAGAGCGACAGTCCGCTTGACTTCGATCTCGATCTCGTGAAGCAGCGGAACATGGAAAACCCCGTGTACTACGTGCAGTACGCCTACGCCCGCGTGGCCGCGCTGCTGCGCCGCGCCGCCGATCGCGGCGTGGTTCTTCCCGAACGCTGCACGGCGGACATGCTCGCGCCCCTCACCTCGGCCGACGACCTGGCCCTTCTGCGCGAAGCGGAACGTTTCCGCAACGTGGTGGAAGACGCGGCCCGTTCCCGCGCGGCGCATCCCATAAGCTTCTACCTCATGGAGCTTGCGGGCAAGCTGCACAGCTACTACGCCAACAACCCCGTGCTGAGCGGCGACGACGAGGCCGTCATGAAGGCGCGCCTTGCGCTGCTGCGCGCCGTGAGCGTGGTCATTGCCAACGGCCTTGATCTGCTCGGCGTCAGCGCTCCGGAATCCATGTAGTCATGGCCAACGCCTTTTATCGCAATTCCTCCTCCAGCGCGAAGAAGAACAGCGAGCGCGAACGTCGGCAGACGGCATTCTTCGCTTCGGAGGAAAGCTCGGACGCCGCGGCTTCATCGGCCGCGGCGGATGAGGCGTCTTCGCGCCGGGCCGCGCCTTCGCGCAGCGAAACGCGTTCCGAAGGCCGGAGCGTGTTTGCCTGGCGGGCCAACATTACGCCTTCCGCGCTTGTGACCATGAGCGTGCTTGCGCTCGTCATGCTGGGATTCAGCTTTCTCTCCGGCGTGATTGTCGGGCGCAGCAGCATGCCTCTGCCGCAGGCGCTGGAGCTCGACACGCTGCTTTCGGAGAGCCCCAAGGCCGAAGAAGGGGAGAGCGAGGAGCCGGAAAAGATTCTTCCCAAGGAAGAGCTGCGCTTCATGACCAGCCTGAAGAGCGACGCCGCGGGCGGCGTTCTGGCCGATGCGGACAAGGCGTCGGACGCGGCTCCGGCCGTGACGCAGGAAAAGGCGGCCCCGGAAAAGCCGAAGCAGGAAGTGCAGAAGCCCAGAGAGCCGCAGTTCGACTACGTGCTGCGCGTGGCCGCCTTCAAGGAGGCGGATCAGGCGCAGGCGCTGCTCAACCGGCTTTCCAAGGACGGCATTCGTGCCCGCCGCACGCAGGCCAAGACCCGCCGCACCACCTGGTACTATGTGCAGGTGCTCATGCGCGGCAGCAAGGCCGATCTTCAGATGCTCAGGCGCAAGCTCGACGGCTACGGCCTGCACGACGCCATGCTCATCAGCGAAAAGGCTGTCAAAGGAAAATAGGAGGCGTCGCCGGACCCGTCCGCAGAGTGAGAAACGTTTCTCCCCAGGAGAAAAAAGACGCGGAGCGCATGCGCGAAGCGCCGTCTGCACACTTGACAAAGATGGGCCCTGTGGGTATTTTGTCATGTTTCCAGAGGTAAAGCATGGATCTTAGACACATCGCACTGAATGAGATTGAACCTCAGGGGCTCAGCCTCACGGTTTCCGACGAGGAAGTCTGGAAGGGGCCCATTGAGGAATATCATCTGTCATGCCGCATAGTTGAGCCTGTTGTCGCCGAAGTGTTTCTGCTTCCGCAGGAGGACGGCTGTCTGCTTCGCGGCACGATTCGGGGCGTGGTGGCCATGCCGTGCAACCGTTGCATGGAAGAGACTCTTGTGGTGCTGAACCAGAGCTTCGACGAGTTCGAGAACTACCCCGGACTGGGCGAAACCGAACCGGAAGAGGAAAGTCCTGCCGAACTTCTGGATGAATGCGCCGTGACCATGGAAGGCGGAGCGCCTTTTCTTGATCTGGCGTCGCTTTTGTGGGAGGAATTTTCGCTGGCTTTGCCGGTGAAGCCTCTCTGCAGGCCGGACTGTCGGGGATTGTGCCCCGTGTGCGGCAAGAATCTTAATGAAGGTGCCTGCAGCTGTTCCCGCGACAGCGGTGATCCGCGGCTGGCTGCTCTGCGTCAACTGAAAGTGAAACATCAGGGATGACATCCCCGTTTCCGCGATAAGGAGAAACAACATGGCCGTTCAGCAGAACAAAAAGTCCCACTCCAGAAAGTGCATGCGTCGTTCTCACGATCGTGTGGCCAAGCCCACCGTCATCTACTGCTCCTGCGGCGCTCCCACCAAGCCTCACAGCGTCTGCCCTTCCTGCGGCAAGTACGATGGCCGTCAGGTCGAACCTGTAGCCAGCAATGAGCAGTAATCGCGCAAGATTGGCCGTGGACGCCATGGGAGGGGATTTCGGCCCTTCCGTGGTCGTTCCCGGCGCGCTTCAGGCCGCTCGAAACACGGGCGCCAAAGTAATCCTTGTCGGTATTGAGGAAGCGATCCGCAAGACGCTTGCCGATCTTTCCGAGCAGGACGGAGAAGGTGAACTGTACGAAATCGTCAACGCCACGCAGCTGGTGGAGATGACCGACAAGCCTTCCGAAGTTCTGCGCACCAAGAAGGATTCCTCCATGCAGGTGGCATGCAGGCTGGTCCGCCAGGGCAAGGCCGACGCCTTCATCAGCGCCGGTCACTCCGGTGCGGCCTATGCCTGCGGCATGTTCATTCTCGGGCGCATTCCCGGGGTGGAACGGCCTGCTCTGGCTTCCGTGATTCCCACGGAAAAGTCGCCCATGCTCCTGCTCGACGTGGGCGCCAACGTGGAGTGCCGTCCGCATCATCTTTTTCAGTTCGGACTCATGGGTGCCACCTTCGTCAAGGACATCCTCGGCTACGAGGATCCGCGGGTGGGCATCCTGAGCATCGGCGAAGAGGAAGGCAAGGGAAATTCCCTGGTGAAGAGCAGCTATGAACTGCTCAAGCAGGCTTCCAACCTCAACTTCATCGGCAACGCCGAGGGCCGGGATCTGTTTACCGGCAACATCGACGTGGCGGTGTGCGACGGTTTTGTGGGCAACATCGCCCTCAAGCTGAGCGAGGGCCTGGCCACTTCCCTGACGCATCTTCTGAAAAGGGAACTGCTCAACAACGGGCTTCTGCCCCGCGTGGGCGCGTTCCTTTCCCTGAAGGCGTTCCAGAACTTCAAAAAGATGGTGGACTATGCGGAATACGGCGGCGCGCCCCTGCTCGGTCTGAAGGGCATCGCCATCGTGTGTCACGGAAAGTCCAATCCCAAGGCCATCACCAGCGCCGTCACCATGGCCAACACCTATGTGGTCAAGGGCACGCAGCAGCGCCTGGTGGAAACCATCAGCGCCAACGAGGAGCTGACGAGTTACGGCCGCAGCGTCTAGCTGCCCATCATGTTTTTCGTCGTGCGGAAAGTTCTCCCCTCCCGAGAGGGCTTTCCGCACGACGTGCCGTGAAAGCCGGCGCGTCTGCGCCGCCTGACGGAACAGGGCGTTCCTTCATGCGTCCTGCCGGCCGCTTCGTCCCTTTGCGGAAAATGTGCGGCTTCTTTCGGAGGGAGGCCGTGCGCGCCTTTTCTCTCCGTCTTAAAAGGAACGACCGCCGCCACGCGTGCGGCTGTGTTCGGACATCTCATGAATCATCCCTGCTATATTTGTGGACTCGGCTCCTGCATTCCTCCCCGCGTCATGACCAATCATGATCTGGAAAAGCTGGTGGAAACTTCCGATGAATGGATCACCACCAGAACGGGCATCAAGGAACGACACGTTCTCGAAGATGGCGTCAATGCTTCCGACTACGGCGCAGAAGCCGCCCGCGCGGCCCTTGAAGAGGCCGGCGTGCTTCCGGAAGAGGTCACTCATGTTTTCGTGGCCACCTGCACCCCCGATTATCTCTGCCCCAGCACGGCCTGCGTGATTGCTTCCAAGCTCGGCATTTCCGCCGCCGACGGCCGCAAGGGCAACGTCATGTGCCTCGACTTCAACGCCGCATGCACCGGTTTCGTGTACGGCCTGGAGCTTGCGCGCAACACCGTGCAGAGTCATCCCGACGCCGTCGTTCTCCTCGTGGCGACCGAGGCTCTTTCCCGCCGCACCAACTTTACCGACCGCACCACCTGCGTGCTTTTCGGCGACGCCGCCGGCGCGGTGGTCATCCGTTCCGAAGAGAAGGGCGCGCTCTGGCAGCTTCGCGACGTCGTGTGCTCTTCCGACGGCTCCCTCCACGATCTCATCAAGATCGGCGGCGGCTCCGCCTGCCACATCAAGGAAGGAGACACCGTGGGCGCCGACTGGTTCATTTCCATGCAGGGCATGGCCGTGTTCAAGCACGCCGTGCGCAGCATGACCGAAGAGAGCCAGACCATTCTTGCCCGCAACGGCGTTTCGCTGGATGAGCTCGACCTCTTCATTCCTCATCAGGCCAATCTCAGAATCATCAAGGCCGTGGGCGAACGGCTCGGCATCGACGAGAACAAGGTGTTCGCCAACGTGCAGCACTACGGCAACACCTCCGCGGCCACGCTTCCCGTGGCCATGGAAGACGCCCGCCGCTCCGGCGCGCTCAGACCGGGCATGAAGGTTCTGCTGACCAGCTTCGGCGGCGGCATGACCTGGGGATCCGCGCTGCTGGCCTAGTTTCTCCGTTGTCATTTCCCCGGAAAACGCTTAGTATTCCCCCCATCAGGAGCATGAGCATGAGCGAACTCCCCCCTACCGCGATTGTCACCGGTGGTTCCCGCGGCATCGGCCGCACCGTGGCCCTTACCCTCGCCGCCGCCGGATATCAGATTTATTTCACCTACGTGAG
>NZ_DBMAHT010000050.1:0-14449 GCF_057866825.1 Mailhella sp. | reverse complement strand
TCGTGCTCCTTAAGCCGGGCTCGGAAACCTCTCCGCGACAGGTGTGTTTCTAGTATAGATGCCCCCGGACGTCAAGCAAAAAATTGGAAATTTCCAAATTTTTTTCTCAACGGATGTTTTCCAGGAGAATTTCACCGAATTTTGAGCAGGAAACCGCCTGTGCGCCGGGCATTTCTGCCGCCAGATCGGGAGTGACAGTCTTAGCGGCGATGGCCTTGAGAATAGCCTGCCTCACTTTGTCCGCTGCGGCGGCAAAGCCGAGATGTTCCAGCATGAGAGCACCGGAGAGCAGCAGACTGCCGGGGTTGGCGATATCCTTGCCCGCGGCGGTGGGAGCCGTGCCGTGCGTAGCTTCAAACAGCGCCAGAGTGTCGGACATGTTGACGCCGGGGGCCATGCCGAGGCCGCCGACCTGAGCCGCCAGAGCGTCGGAGATGTAGTCGCCGTTCAGGTTGGGCAGTGCAAGAACGCTGTACTGTTCGGGGCGAAGCAGGGCTTCCTGGAACATGGCGTCGGCAATGCGATCTTTAATAATGATCTTGCCCTTGCTGTTTTCCGGCGTGGCTTCCTTTTCGGGAATGGTAACGTCGCCGAATTCTTCTCTGGCGACTTCATATCCCCATGCGCGGAATCCGCCTTCGGTGAATTTCATGATATTGCCCTTATGCACCAGGGTGACGCTGGGAAGATGGTGATCCAGCGCGTACCGGATGGCGCGGCGGACAAGACGCTTGGAGCAGAACGCCGACATGGGCTTGATGCCGATGGCGGACGCTTCGCGGATTTTTGCCCCGAACTCGGAACGCAGAAATGCGGCGAGCTTTTCCGCTTCGGCGGATCCGGCCTGATATTCGATGCCGGCATAAACGTCTTCGGTATTTTCACGGAAAATGACCATGTTGACGTTTTCAGGATGCTTGACGGGAGTGCTTATGCCTTCAAACCAGCTGACGGGGCGAATGCAGGCGTACAGATCAAAAGCCTGACGCATGGCCACGTTGAGGCTGCGCATGCCGCCGCCCACGGGCGTGCCGAGCGGTCCCTTGATGGCGACGGACGCCGTTTTCAGAGTGTCGAGGGTTTCCTGAGGAAGGGGAGAGCCGGTCAGACGCGTGGCTTTTTCACCGGCCAGAAGTTCCACCCATTCCAGTTCTTCTTCGCCGTCCGTGGCGGCCTGCATGGCGGCGTCCAGAACTGGCCGGGTCACCTTCCATATTTCAGGACCTATGCCGTCGCCTTCAATCCAATAAACAGTGTGTTTCATAGTAGCCTTCCTACAGGGAGAGTTGTTCCGCCTTAGCGCGGGTTTTCCTGAGAAAATAGCGTTCCGCCATTTTCCGATGATGTGCGGGCATGGCGAGATCTTCCGTTTTGTTCCAAGGAACAAAACGGTGGGGAACATCGTCGAGTCTCGCGGAAATTTCGTTCATGGTCAGCGGGGGATCGGCGGCAATGCGAAAAAAGTGGGCGGTGAGTCTGTGATTGGTGTAGCCGTGCTGAACCTGCCCGAGAGGAGCAATGATTTCCACCGGAATACCCATTTCTGCCAGCGTCCGTATGACCGCTTCCTGCGGTGAGCCGGAAGAGACCTCTGTTCCCGGGAATTCCCACATGTTGCCCCAGAGTCCCTCGGGACTGCGACGAAGCAGCAGCACCTGACCTTCCACAATGAGAATACCGTGCGCTGAGGTAACGGGAATGGTACGGGCTTTTGCCTCGGCAACAGGACGTTCCTTTTCCACGCCGAGCTTGTGCGCCGAACACCAGGAGACAAGAGGACACTGCCGGCATTGCGGAGACTTGCCGCAGACCAGAGCGCCGAGCTCCATGAGCGCCTGATTGTAGGCGCGGGCCTGTCCGTGAGGCAGAAAGCGCTGCGCTTCCTGACGAATGAGTGCGGCCGCCGGATTTTTTTTGACGGGAGAATCGATGTTCATGAGTCGGGAAAAGACGCGCTCGACGTTGGCGTCGATGGATACCATGTCCTGCTCATAGGCAATGCCGAGAATGGCGGCCACGGTATAGTCGCCAAGTCCGGGCAGAGAGGAGAGCGCCTCCTGTGAGTCGGGAACGGTGCCTCCGTGGCGTTCAAGCATGATTTTTGCGGCCTGATGGAGAAAACGCGCGCGCCGATAGTAACCGAGACCTTCCCAGTAGCGGAGTATTTCTTCTTCAGGGGCTTCGGCCACGGAGCGGACGTCGGGGAAACGGCCCATCCAGCGCTGAAAGTAGGCAACGCCGCGTTCCATCTGCGTCTGCTGAAGCATGACTTCGGATATCCAGACTTCATAGGGCGTGTAATGCACTCTCCAAGGCAGCGGACGCTTGTGGAGGGCGAACCAGGCGAGCAGGGCGTCGGTGATCTTTGTAACGTCATTCTGGGGGAATACGGAAAACATCGAGGCAGTATATACGGCAACGATGGTGCTTACAAGACAATGTCGGGCGTTTTTTAAAGAAAAAATGAGTATTGAGCACGCTGGTCGGAAAGAGGGAAGAAGAGCGCAGGGGATGCGGCGATTTTTTCAAGAAAAGGACCTGGTTATGAACTCCAAAAGTCTTGATGCCGGAGTCGGTGATTGCTTTTTGCGATGTAGTGATTCATACTGAACGCAATACCTATGATTTCCGCGCTGGATGCGGGCGGAAATAGTTGTCCTACTGAGAGGATTCTTATGAATTTTGTGTTTATTTCTCCACAGTTTCCCCAGTCGTACTGGAACTTCTGCGATCGGCTGAAGGCTCGCGGCGTCAATGTTCTCGGCATAGGGGACACGCCTTATGACGAACTGTCAGGTGAGCTTCGCGGCTGTCTTACGGAGTATTACCGGGTGGACTCTCTGGAAGATTACGACCAGGTTTACAGAGCCATGGCGTTTCTTACGTTCAAGCACGGCCGCATAGACTGGGTGGAAAGCAATAACGAGTACTGGCTCAGTCAGGACGCCCGTCTGCGTGACGATTTCAATATCAAAACCGGCATGAGCGTGGCGGAGGTCGCCAACGTGCGGCGCAAGTCGGCCATGAAGAAGTTTTACCAGGAGGCCGGAGTGCCTGCGGCGCGCTGGCATCTTATCGGCGATCTGGAGAGCGGCAAGGCCTTTGCGCATGAAGTGGGCTATCCGGTGTTCGTCAAGCCCGACGGCGGCATGGGCGCTTCCGGCAGCTACAAGATTTCCAGCGATGAAGAGATGGAACGCTTTTATGCAGGCAAGGAGAATGTTCCTTATATCATGGAGGAATATCTCTGCGGAGACATCTGGTCCTACGACGGCGTTTCCGATTCCAAGGCCAATGTGATTTTTGAAACCTGCACATCGTGGCCGCCGTCCATTGCGGATATCGTGAACAACAAGGATCATCTGGCCTACTACACGGCGAGCAATCTGCCAGACGATCTCAAAGAAGTCGGCCGTAATACCATCAAGGCGTTCAATGTGCGCAGTCGTTTCTTCCATCTGGAGTTCTTCAGACTCAGGGAGGACAAGCCCGGTCTTGCCCGCAAGGGAGAGCTGGTGGCTCTGGAGGTGAACATGCGCCCCGCGGGCGGATGGACGCCCGACATGTTCAACTATGCCAACAGTGTGGACGTGTATTCCATATGGGCCGACATGGTCACGCACGACAAGACCTTTGTTGATCTCGACCGGCAGAAGTTCTTTGCCGTCTATGCCGGCAGACGCAACGGCAAGCCCTACGTGCATACGCCGGAAGAAATTCGTGCGCGCTATGCCGGGCGCATCGTCATGGACCTGGACATTCCCGAAGCCATTTCCGGGGCCATGGGAAATCATCAGTGGACGGCCATTCTCGACACGGCCGAACAGAAGGATGAATTCATTCACTTTGTGCAGGAGACGTACTGATGGAGTATCAGCGTCACAGTCAGTACAGTCGGATTCTCGACCGGGAACTGCCTTTTCTTGTTTTCGGCCACACGGGCAAGCCCGTGATGGTGTTTCCTACGCAAAACGGACGGTGTACGGATTTTAACGACTTTCAGATGCCGGAAACCGTGGCGGAGCATATCCATGCGGGACGCATTCAGCTGTTCTGTGTGGATTCCATTGATGAAGAAACCTGGTCGGACAAAAACGGCGACAAGGGGCGTCGTGCATGGCTTCAGGAGCAGTGGTTCCGCTACTGCACCGAGGAGTTCACGCCGCTCATGCTGCAGATGAACGGAACTAGGCAGGCTCCGCTGACGGCAGGATGCAGCATGGGGGCAACGCATGCGCTCAACACGTTTCTGCGTCGTCCCGACTTGTTTGACGGCGTCATTGCCCTGAGCGGAGCCTACGATGCCCGATATTTCTTCGGCGATTACATGGACTCCAACCTCTACAACAACTCCATAGTCGATTACATGAGGGGATTCCCCCTGGATCATTCCTATATTCCCATGTTCAACACCCGGAGCATATATATATGCTCCGGGCAGGGAGCCTGGGAAGATGAAATGATACGCACCACAGGTATGCTGAAGGCGATTTTTGAAGAAAAGGGCATTCGCGCCTTTTTTGACTTCTGGGGACACGATGTGGACCATGACTGGCCCTGGTGGAGAAAACAGTTCCCGTATTTTCTCAATAAGATTCTTTAAAAGCAGGCATCGTCCTTAAAAAATATACGGGGGAGTTCCCTCGTATATTTTTTTAATAGACACGTTGTCCAAAAGCCGAAATCAGAGGTGTCGCCGGTCAGAAGACTTTTTGTCTTTTGAAGGCTTGCCAGCTTCGAGCGGTCGGCGTCAGGCGGCAAAGGCGATTCCGCAAAAAGACAGCATGTTTTGTTTCAGGGCTTGCCTCCCATCAGTCGGCTGCGTTGGCCGTTGCCTGCATGCACGACAGGCATGGTACGAAGTCTGCCGGCGAATCCGCGCCCCCTTTGAGCGTGCCCCCTGCTGACGTCGGAGAAAAGCCTACTTTCCGCCCTTGAAAAAGGACATGGCCTGCCGCACGAGGTTTGATGCCTGTCTGGTCAGGCTGCCGTCGGCGGCAAGCGATTCCTTGAGGGCAATGCGCTCTTCCGGGGACAGGGCGTCCATGTGCCTGGCGAGTTCATGGCGCTTGCCGTCTTCCATGGACTGAAAGTTCTTGACGAGTTCAGCCCTGCGTTTTGCCATGACGGCGACATTGGGGCGATCCGGCGTCACCACGCGGGGAAGGTTGTAGCGGATGAATTCATCAATCAGAGCGACGGGACTTTGTTCGGCGACGAATGTCAGCTCTTCCGCGTACAGGGGAATGACTTCATAAAACGTCACGGCTTCGCCGTCGTGGAGACGGCATTGTCCTTCGCGATCGTTCATGCCCGTCAGCATGGCGGCGCAAAGGCCGGTATTATCGGCAAAAGGAAGGCCCTGCGAAAAACTGAAGGTATGCCCCCAGGCGTTGTAGCTTTGAGTTGTTTCAGGCAGAGAGGCAATATTCATCAGCAGACGAACAGGCCAGGCGTCCCGCTCTTCGCCGGACTGCACATTCCAGTCGGCAGGCAGGCGTATCAGATATTCGGCCCGGGGAGGAAGCTCGCTGTCTTTGGGAACGCTCATGGGGCGAGCTCCGGCACCTATGGTGAGAAGAATGGTTTCTTCTCCTGCGGAAGGGGAGGTCTGAGCGGAGAAGAGCCTGCCGATATGTTTCCGACTGGGGGGCGTGAGGGCCAGAATGTCGAGAGCGCCGCCCGAGGGCAGTTGGGCCTGGCCTATGCCGGAGATGGAGCCGAAATGCTTCTGCACATGCGCCATGAGAAGGTTGCGGTCGGCGTTGTCGTACATGGAGGGCGTTGAGGAAGTTTTTACCTCACAGGACATATAAAGCTCCTGAGATGTTCCTCCGAAGTACGGAGAACACAGAAAAGGTTCAGAAAAATCGGCGTTCCCTGGCCGGTTCCGCTGCTTTGCCTGCCTCGGCAAAAAACGGGATTCCCTCATTTTGTGAGGCTGTTTTTTCTTGGATAGCGAAAAGTCGAAAAAAAAGATACCCCGTCGATGACGGGGTATCTTTCAAGCAACACTAAAACTTTTCAGACGCTTCAGGAAACCAGCGGTGAGGGATCCCGCCCGGAAGCGTCAGAGGCGCATTAGAAGTAGCGCTTCAGCAGACCGGCGAAACCGGCGCCGTGACGAGCTTCGTCCTTGGCCATTTCATGCACGGTGTCGTGGATGGCGTCATAGCCCTTGGCCTTGGCCTTGCGGGCGGTTTCCATCTTACCGGCGCAGGCACCGGCTTCAGCTTCAGCACGCATCTTCACGTTGGTCTTGGTGCAGGGCACGAGCACTTCGCCGAGCAGTTCGGCGAACTTGGCAGCGTGTTCGGCTTCTTCAAAGGCATAGCGCTTGAAGGCGTCGGCGATTTCAGGATAGCCTTCACGTTCGGCCTGACGGCTCATGGCAAGATACATGCCCACTTCGGTGCATTCGCCGGTGAAGTTGGCGCGCAGTTCTTCCATGATGTCGGCGTCTTCAACCTTGCCGTCGCCGACATGGTGTTCGGTCACGAAGCCAGCGTTGCCTTCTTCCACACGGAACTTGGAGCCGGGAGCGCCGCACTGGGGGCACACGAAATCTTCGGGAAGGCTTTCAGCCTCAACGGTATAGCCGCAGATGGGGCAAACAAACTTTTTCATCGTATTATTCTCCTGATGGATGCCGCAACGATGGAATCGTGCAACGGATTTTGCGGCAGAGGAAAGTAAACGTTTTCTCTAGGCCGCAATGAGAAAGGGGCGGAAAGAATTTCCTTCCGCCCCTGTGCGGAATCAGATTACTTGGAGAGCTCGGTCAGTTCGTCGAAGCGTTCCTGATACTGCTGAGCCAGAGTGGCGCGCATCTTCTTGGCGAGTTCGGGCTTAGCCTTTTCAAGCTGGGCATAGCGGTTTTCGCCGAGCAGGAATTCATCGAGGGTGCCGTCGGGCTCCTTCTTGTAGTCAAGAATGAAGGGATTCTTGCCTTCTTCCTTGAGGGTGGGGTTGTAGCGGTACAGAGGCCAGTAACCGGTCTGCACGGCGAGCTTGGCTTCTTCGAGGCTGCGGCCCATACCCTTGCGGATGCCCTGGTTGATGCAGGGAGCGTAGGCAATGATGAGCGAAGGACCATGATAGGCTTCGGCTTCCTTGAAGGCCTTGAGCACCTGGTTCATGTCGGCGCCCATGCTCACGCTGGCGACGTACACGTAGCCGTAGGTCATGGCCATGCGACCGAGTTCCTTCTTGCGGACGGGCTTGCCGCCGGCAGCGAACTTGGCGATGGAGCCGAGAGGAGTAGCCTTGGAGGCCTGGCCGCCGGTGTTGGAGTACACTTCGGTGTCGATGACGAGGATGTTGATGTCGGCGCCGGAAGCGATGACGTGGTCAAGGCCGCCGTAACCGATGTCGTAGCCCCAGCCGTCGCCGCCGAACACCCAGAAGGACTTCTTGGTGAAGAGATCCTGCATGGTCCAGAGCTTTTCGAGGGCGGGATTGCCGTCAACGTCGGTGAGCTCGTCGAGCACGGCTTCGCCGTATTCACGGGAGAGCTTGGCGTCGTTCATGTTGTCGAGCCAGTTCTGGAGGGCGGTCTTCAGTTCTTCGCTGATGCCGGGCACTTCCAGAGCTTCACGGCAGGCAAGGGCGAGGCCGTCGCGACGCTGCTTGTAGGCGTCGTGCATGCCGAGGCCGTATTCGGCGGCGTCTTCAAACAGGGAGTTGCCCCAGGCCGGGCCGAAGCCGTCCTTGTTCTGGCAGTAAGGCGTGGTGGGAGCGGAGCCGCCCCAGATGGAGGTGCAGCCCGTGGCGTTGGCGATGACCATGCGTTCGCCGAACAGCTGGGTGAGCAGCTTGACGTAGGGAGTTTCGCCGCAGCCGGCGCAGGCGCCGGAGAATTCCAGCAGAGGCTGGCAGAGCTGAGAACCCTTGAGGGTGCCGCGATCGACCAGGTCGTCCTTGATGGAGATGTTTTCTTCGGCGAACTTGAGGTTGGCCACCTGAGCGTCGAGCTGAGTTTCGAGGGGCTTCATGACCAGAGCCTTTTCCTTGGCGGGGCAGACGTTGGCGCAGGAACCGCAGCCGAGGCAGTCCTGAGCGTACACCTGGATGCGGAACTTGAGGCCCTTGAGTTCCTTGCCCATGGCGTCGATGGTGACGAAGCTTTCAGGCGCGCCTTCGAGTTCGTCTTCGGTGGCGAGCACGGGACGGATGGCGGCATGGGGGCAGGCCATGGAGCAGCGGGTGCACTGGATGCACTTGGTGGAATCCCATTCGGGCACGAACACGGCTACGCCGCGCTTTTCGCAGGCAGTGGTGCCGAGCGGAACGACGCCGGTGGGATCAAAGGCGGACACGGGCAGGGTGTCGCCCTTCTGAGCAAGGATGGGACGAACCACGTTGGCGATGTAGGGATCGGTGTCGTGGTAGATGGAAGGAGTGTCGGCGGCGTCGGCCCAGGATTCGGGGTACTTGATCTCGGTGAGAGCTTCAAGAGCCTTGTCCACGGCGGCGATGTTCATGTTGACGACCTTGTCGCCCTTCTTGCCGTAGGTCTTCTTGATGGCGGCCTTGATGTAGTTGATGGCGTCATCGATGGGCAGCACGTTGGCGAGCTTGAAGAAGGCGGTCTGGGTAACCATGTTGATGCGGTTGCCGAGGCCCACTTCCGCAGCCACCTTGCCGGCGTCCACGTTGAAGAACTTGAGGTGCTTTCTGGCGATGGTGCGCTTCATCTGACCGGGCAGTTCGCGTTCCATGTCTTCCACGGTGGTCCAGCTGGAGTTCAGCAGGAAGGTGCCGCCGTCCTTGATGCCTTCGAGCACGTCATACATGTGGACGTAGGAATCCTTGTGGCAGGCGATGAAGTCGGCGCGGTTCACCAGGTAGGAGGACTTGAGGTAGGTCTTGCCGAAGCGCAGATGCGAAACGGTGAAGCCGCCGGACTTCTTGGAGTCGTAGGCGAAGTAGCCCTGAGCGTACATGTCGGTGTTGTCGCCGATGATCTTGATGGCGTCCTTGTTGGCGCCAACGGTGCCGTCGGAGCCGAGGCCGAAGAACTTGCACTGCACGGTGCCGGCGGGCACGGTGTCGATGTCGGCGCCCACTTCGAGGGACAGGTTGGTCACGTCGTCTTCAATGCCCACGGTGAAGTGGTTCTTGGGAGAGGCGACCAGCATGTTGTCGAACACGGCCTTGGCCATGGCGGGGGTGAATTCCTTGGAGCCGAGGCCGTAGCGGCCGGCGAGGAGCTTGGGGAACACGCGGATCTGATCGCCGTGTTCCACAAAGGCGGTGCAGACGTCTTCGTACAGAGGTTCGCCGAGGGAGCCGGGTTCCTTGGTGCGGTCGAGCACGGTCACGGTCTGCACGGTGGCGGGCATGACGTTCAGCATGAGCTCGGCGCTGAAGGGACGGAACAGACGAACCTTGACGATACCGACGTGTTCGCCCTGAGCGTTCAGGTAATCGACCACTTCTTCCATGACGTCGCAGGAGGAGCCCATGGCCACGACCACGCGATCGGCTTCGGGATCTCCGTAGTAGTCGAAGGGCTTGTAGTTGCGGCCGGTGATGGAGGCAACGCGCTTCATGGCGTCAATCACGACGGCGGGCACTTCATTGTAGAAGGGGTTGCAGGCTTCGCGGTTCTGGAAGTAGATGTCGGGGTTCTGGGCGGTGCCGCGCTGATGGGGATGTTCAGGATTCATGGCGTTGTCGCGGAATTCCTGAACCTTGTCCCAGTTCACGACCTTGCGGATGTCTTCGTAGTCGATGACTTCGATCTTGCGGATTTCGTGAGAGGTGCGGAAGCCGTCGAAGAAGTGGCAGAAGGGCACGCTGGAGTCGATGGCGGCGAGATGAGCCACCAGAGCGAGGTCCATGGCTTCCTGGGGGTTGTTGGAGCACAGGAAGGCAAAGCCGGTCTGACGGGCGGCCATGACGTCCTGATGGTCGCCGAAGATGGACAGAGCATGGGAGGCCAGGGCGCGGGCGGAAACATGGAAGACGGCAGGCAGAAGTTCGCCGGCGATCTTGTACATGTTGGGGATCATGAGCAGCAGGCCCTGAGAAGCCGTGAAGGTGGTGGTCAGAGCGCCGGAAACGAGGGAGCCGTGAACAGCGCCGGCGGCACCGGCTTCGGACTGCATTTCACGGATGGCGACGGTCTGTCCCATCAGGTTCTTCTGGCCCTTGGCGGACCATTCGTCGGCCAGTTCGCCCATGACGGACGAGGGCGTAATGGGGTAGATGGCGGCAACGTCGCTCAAAGCGTAGGCAATGTGCGCGGCGGCGGTATTGCCGTCCATAGTCTTCATGTGTTTGGCCATAAAGTCCTCCTCATAGAGATGCCCGCCAAGCGGCGGAAAAGTGCCCGCGTAAACCGCGGAAGATTTCAGAGTCAGTCGGTCGCAACAGGCTGGAAGGGGGATAGGCGCGCCCCTCCTGTGACCGAACGGGAGAAAACTAATACTGTTTGAGCAAACAATCAACCGTTTTCCCTTTGCTAACATATCAAAAAACTCATTTTTCGTAAAGATGGGGAGCGAAGGGGAGGAAGTAAAAAAGAAGATTATCATTTACCGGCGACGGGGAATGGGGGAAGATTCCGGAGACTGCTCTCAGACGGCGGAAATTTCGGCGCGCCTTGTCGCGCAAGGGGGAAACTATGGACTACAGCGATTCCGTGGACCGGCTCAACCGAATTCTGGTTCGGGCGCATCGCATCATTCAGCACGAGCTGCTCAGGCAGGGGGTGGACGATCTGGTGCCGTCGCACGGCGCCGTGCTGGAATATTTGAGTCAGGCAGGCATACCGCAGCCGGTCACGGAACTCGTGGTGGCGTTGAAGCGTCCGAAGTCGTCCATCACCAAGGCGACGGACTGTCTGGAACACGGCGGCTACGTGTTCAAGCGTCCCAATCCCGGCGACGGACGCAGTTATCTTGTGGGGCTTACGCCTGCGGGCAGCGAGGCGCTGGAGATTTTTCGGGGAGCCTATGCGTCGCTGGAAAAGAAGCTGTTCGCCTCCATTTCGGACGAGCGCCGAGAGGAGTGCATGCAGACGCTCGCGGAGATGGAAGCCAATCTGGAGCGCTTTCTCTGAGCGTGGGCACAGAGACGAAATCACGCGAAGATGCGACGTGTGGGGCCGGACGTTGCCTGTCCCCATTGGTCCATTAATTAAGGAAGTAAGACTTGCGAAGACGAGGGAAGAACGTGGGCCGTGCTTCCGGCGTTTCTTGTCCGCGGAAACAGCGTTCGACGCAGCGCGTATTCGTCTGTCGGGCGCTGCCGGAGTTCCTCCCGACCCAATTTTTTGCTGAAGCCGTGCATGGAAAGATGACCGCTCGGCTTGTGTTTGTCAAAAAAAGTATGCCGAGAGCATCTCTTCCTTCCTGCCGATGCGGAGAGCATGCGCCGGGGCGCTCATAGAAGGAAAGCGGGCAGAGATTTGTCCATCTTTGCCCGCTGAAGAAATTTCGGAACTATCCTGGAAAGAAAACATGCTGCGGGGAAAGGACGCCGCCTTTTGCAACAAGGCGTCTTTCCCCGCATTTTTAATTATTGAGCATCGTTGTTTCTTGCCGCGAGTCCCATGAGTGCGTAGGTCAGGCTTGCGGCCGCAAAATCCGAGACGATGTGTCCTTCGCGCGGGGCGAGCTCCACTACGTCGAAGCCCAGAACGCGCCGTCCCTGCATGGCCCTGGCCGCAAGGTCGAGCGCCATGTACCAGTCGAGACCGCCGGGCACGGGAGTTCCGGTTTCGGGCATGATGGAAGGATCAAGACCGTCCACGTCGAAGGTGATGAAGATGTTGTGGGGAAAATCTTCGGGAATGAGGTTGTCCGGAATGCCGTGACGGCACAGATACGGGGCGTCCCAGCTGACGACGCCGTGTTCCTTTCTGGCTTCCAGCTCTTCGCGGCAGTAGATGCGGTTTCCGAGCTGCACGAGCGGCAGATCGAGATCCTTGACGGCTCGGCGCATCACGCTGGCGTGACTCCACTTGCTGCCTTCGTAGCTGTCGCGCAGGTCGGCGTGGGCGTCGAACTGAACGACGCCGAAACGGCCGTGCCGTTCCTTGAGCGCCGCCATTTCTCCGTAGGTGAGGGAATGCTCTCCGCCGAGCACCACGGGCATGGCCCCGGCGTCGAGCGCGGCCAGCACGGCCTTCCTGACGTTTTCCATCACCTGTTCCGGCGTGCCTGAGCAATCGACGGGGCGCTGCGTAAAAATGCCGTTTTCTCCGGGATAGCTTGTTCCGTCGTAGAGTTCGAGCTGGTCGGAGGCGTCAAGAATGGCTTCCGGGCCGTTGGCCGTGCCTCCGGCATAGCTGACCGTGGCCTCGTAGGGCACGGGGATGACGTGAAAGCGCGCCTGATCGGCGGGACGGGGCGGCACTTCCGAGGAAAGAAAACGGTTCTCGTATTCGTTCAGCATGAAGATTCTCTGATGATTGGTCTGTGTTGTGCATGCGGAAGCCGGGCTTCCGTACCTTGTCCGAGGGCTCCGCGGATAGCGGAAAACGTTATTGCGCCTGACCGGAAGAGGCGTCGGCCTGAGACGGTTCGGCGAGACTCTTGCGGAAGATGCGGCGCATGTTTTTGCTCACCCATTTGCCGAAGTTGTCGAGATAGACGTAGTACACCGGCGTGATGTAGAGCGTGACGAGCTGAGAGAAGATCAGGCCGCCGGAAACGCAGATGCCGATGGGCTGACGGGCTTCCGCGCCCGTGGCGCCGATGCCGAACGCCAGCGGCAGCGCGCCCATGACTGCGGCCAGCGTGGTCATGAGAATGGGACGGAAGCGGATGAGGCAGCCCTGAATGATGGCGTCTTCTGTCTCCAGACTTCCGCTGCGTTCGGCCGCAAGGGCGAAGTCGAGCACCATGATGGCGTTTTTCTTGACGATGCCGATGAGCATGATGATGCCCACGAAGGCGGTCATGTTCAGTTCCGAATTGAAGAGCCACAGACTGAACAGCGCGCCGAACGCCGCGGACGGCAGACCGGAAAGAATGGTGATGGGGTGAATGAAGCTTTCGTACAGAATGCCGAGCACGATGTAGATGAGCAGCAGCGCCACAACGATGATGAGTATCATGTCGTGAACGGAATCCTGAAAGTCCTGGGCCGTGCCGGTGAGGCTGCCGGAAACCGAGGCGGGCAGGATGTCGCGGGCGGCGTTTTCCACGTCGGCCATGGCTTCGCCCATGGCGTAGCCGCTGGCCACGTTGAAGGAAATGCTCACGGCGGGGAACTGTCCTCTGTGGTTCACGGAAAGAGGACCGGCCTCGAACTGCCGGGTGACCAGGGTTTCCAGCGGCACGAGCTTGCCCTTGCCGGAGCGCAGATAGATGCTTTCCAGAATGCTTGCGCTGTCCTGAAGGTCGCGTGCGACTTCCATTTTCACGGTGTAGTCGCTGACGTCCGTGTAGATGGTGGAGATTTCGCGCGTGCCGAAGGCGGAGTAGAGCGAGTTTTCTATCTGCGAGAGGGTGATGCCCAGCATGGTGGCCTTGTCTCTGTCCACGATGAGCCGGATGGACGGGTTCATGAGCTGCAGATCGGAGCCCACGTCGCGCACGCTTTTCACGTGATGCAGGGCCTCTTCCACGTCGCGGGCGGCGGCGTAGAGTTCGGCGGTGTTGCTGCCCACGAGCGTGTAGGTGTAGATGCCGGTCGTGCTGCCGCCGGCGCCCTGCATGTTGGCGTTGCGCAGCGAGACCATGAGCGTGGGATTGTTGTCCAGCGCCTTTCTGAGCCGGTCGATGACGACGTTGATGTTGTCGCGTTCGGAAATGGGCTTCAGGCGGATCATGATGTTGGCGGTGTTGGCTCTCGTGCCGCCGCCGATGGTGGTGGTGAAGCTGCGCACGGCCGGATCGGCGGAGATGATGGGATGGAGTTCTTCCACGGCCTTGGTCAGGGCCGTGAAGGAAATGGATTCCTCGGCGCGGGCGTAGAGTCGTATGCGACCGCCGTCGATGGCCGGAAAGTATCCCGTGGGCACCAGCGTAGAGAGCCACCAGGTGGCCGCAATGAGCAGCAGCGAACCTACGAACGTGATGAAACGGTGACGCATCACGAAATGAAGGCTGCGCGAATAGAGCGAGAGCAGGGCGACGAAGCCGCGTTCCATGGCGGCCTTGATGCCGGAATGCTTCAGATGCACGGACTGATCGGTGAGAAACAGCGCGCTCATCATGGGCGTGAGGCTGATGGAGATGAAGAAGGAAATGGAAATGGCGATGATGATGACGGCCGCGAATTCAAAGAACATGCGGCCTGCCGTTCCGGGCAGGAAGAGCAGCGGAATGAACACCGCGCCGAGGGAGATGGTCATGGAAAGAATGGTGAAGCCGATTTCCCCTGCGCCGTCCATGGCGGCGTTGAAGGGCGACTTGCCCATTTCGCGGTGTCGAATGATGTTTTCCAGCATGACGATGGCGTCGTCCACCACGAAGCCCACCACCAGAATGAG
>NZ_DBMAHT010000049.1:0-14605 GCF_057866825.1 Mailhella sp. | reverse complement strand
TGGCAGGCGGCGGAGGTGTCGAGAATGGCCACGGGCATGTCGGCCTGAACCACGTCGAGCACGGTGGCCACGAGCACGCCCGCGTTGAGGGCCACGGCCTCGCCGGGTTCAAGATAGACCTGCACATGGTAGGCGTCGCGCACGTGCTCGATGCAGCGGCACAGCAGTTCAATGTCGTAGTCGGCGCGGGTGATGTGGTGGCCGCCGCCGAAGTTGATCCACTTCATGCGGGAAAAGTATGCCCCGAAGTGCTTTTCCACGGCGTCCAGCGTGCGGGCCAGACTGTCGGCGTTCTGTTCGCAGAGCGTGTGGAAGTGCAGACCGCTTATGCCGTCCAGCGCGTGCGGATCCTTTTCGAGTTCGGCGTGGAAGGCGGCGGGACGAATGCCGAGACGGGAGCCCGGCGAGCAGGGGTCGTAGATGGGCACCGCGCCTTCCGAATGTTCGGGGTTGAGGCGCAGACCGCATTCAATGCTTATGCCGCGTTCCTGTTCGGCCTTCTGCACCAGCGGGCGGAACTTCTTCCACTGCGCGAAGGAGTTGAACACGATGTGGTCGGCGTAGCGCAGGGTTTCGGCAAGTTCCTCTTCGCTCCAGGCCGCGGCAAAGGCGTGCACTTCGCCGCAAAAATCCTCTTTGGCCAGTCTGGCTTCGTCGGGCGAGCTTGCGCAGCAGCCGTAGAGGGGGCCGCGCATGGCGCGCGAAAGCACGGGAAAGGTCATCCACTGGGAAAAGCACTTGAGCGCAAGCATGATTTTTGCGCCCGTGCGCTTCTGCACGTCGTCGAGAATGGCGACGTTCTTTCTCAGCATGGCAAGATCGGTGACGAAGCAGGGGGAAGGCCACGCTTCGGGACGGAGTTTGGCAAGATATTCGTTCATGGCGCTCGGAGGGTTGAAGGATGGGCGGATCGGTTCGGCAGGCCTGCATGCCGGGCCGAGGCAAAACGCGCTCGCGCAGGCGGTTCAGTCTTTCGGGCCGGGGGGCGCAGGGATTTCCCGCTGTCGGCTCCGCGCAGGTTCGCGCGGGGGCACAGGGCTTTCCCGTTGTCGGGGCGCGGGGCACAGGCGACGCGGGGGCGTTCCCGTTTCTTCCGCGTTTTTTGCGGGGCGCTAGTAGCGTTCCGGCATGTAGTGCGGAGGCAGCGTGTTGACCGGGCCGTCCTGCGCGTTCATGAGGGCGGTCACGTTTTCTTCCAGCTCGGCAAGGCGTTTTTCCAGCATGTCGAGCTGCTTCTGCTGACCGGTCAGGGCCTCGTTGAGCTGCGAGAGCAGCTTTTCCTGAAAATAGGCCAGTTCTTCGAGTCTGGCTATCTGTTCTTCGGCCGTCATGGCAACTCCGGGAACGAAAAAGCGGACGGGCGTGTCCCGGCCGCTTTCGTTTGTGCAGTCAAGGTTCGGAGCCCCGGAAACGCGCGGCGTCGAAAACGGCGCGGCAGGGCCGCGGCAAGGCGTCGTCGGCGTTCCGGGCTCCGCCGTCAATCAGAGGTCGGGTTCGGTGACCTTCCAGGGCAGACCGTACTTGCCGAGTTCTTCCAGGAAGGGATCGGGATCCATCTGTTCCATGTTCCACACGCCGGGCTTGTTCCACTTGCCGGTGACCATCATCATGGCGCCGACCATGGCGGGCACGCCGGTGGTGTAGGAAATGGCCTGCGAACCGAGTTCGCGGTAGCATTCCTGATGATCGCAGATGTTGTAGATGTACACGGTGCGCTTCTTGCCGTCCTTGACGCCGTGCATGAGGCAGCCGATGCAGGTCTTGCCCACGGTGCGCGGGCCGAGGGACGCGGGATCGGGCAGGAGCTTGGCGAGGAACTGCAGCGGCACGATGTCGTGCCCCTGGAACTTCACGGGCTCGATGCCGATGAGGCCCACGTTCTTGAACACCTGCAGGTGGTTCAGGTAGGCGTCGCCGAAGGTCATCCAGAAGCGGGCGCGGCGGATGCCCTTGAGGTTCTGCACGAGCGATTCGAGTTCCTCATGATACATGAGGTAGCAGTTGCGCTTGCCGATGCCTTCGGGGAAGTCGAAGTTCATCTTCCAGGAGAGGGGATCGGTTTCCACCCATTCGCCGCGTTCCCAGTAGCGGCCCTTGGCCGACACTTCGCGCAGGTTGATTTCGGGGTTGAAGTTGGTGGCGAAGGGCAGGCCGTGATCGCCGGCGTTGGCGTCGATGATGTCGAGCACGTTGATTTCGTCAAGAAGATGCTTCTGGGCGTAGGCGCAGAACACGTTGGTCACGCCGGGATCGAAGCCGGAGCCGAGCAGGGCGCAGAGACCGGCGTCCTTGAACTTCTGCTGATAGGCCCACTGCCACTTGTATTCGAAGTGGGCGTCGTTCGGCGGTTCGTAGTTGGCGGTGTCGAGATAGTTCACGCCGGCTTCGAGGCAGGCGTCCATGATGTGCAGATCCTGATAGGGCAGGGCGATGTTCATGACCAGATCGGGCTGCACGCGGCGGATGAGCGCCGTGAGTTCGGGCACGTTGTCGGCATCGACCTTGGCGGTTTCGATGTCGCGGCCGTAGCGTTCCTTGACGCTCGCGGCGATGGCGTCGCATTTGGCCTTGGTGCGGCTCGCGAGCACGATGTCGGTAAAAACGTCAGCGGCCTGTGCGCACTTGTGCGTGGCGACGGAGCTGACGCCGCCGGCGCCGATGATGAGTACCTTTGCCATGTTCTTGCTCCTTGCGGCATGAAGGGTTCAGAGGCGGAAAGAAACCGTGTTCCGAACGCCTTGATTGATAAAGGGGGAGAACGAGGTTCTCGGCCGTGGGACAGAGGCCGGAGAAGACTCCGGCGCTCTGCTAGCGTTCAAAGTAGGTGTAGCCGCGCAGGCCGTCTTCAAAGGCCTGCATGAGCTGATAGCGCTGCGTGGGCGTGATGCGGTTTTCGCGCACGGCGCGTTCCGCAGACTTGCGAATGCCCACGAGCACGCGGTGCGGATCGTATTCCACGTAGGCGAGGATGTCGGAAACGGAGTCGCCGTCGAGTTCGCGCACGAAGTCGTAGGTGCCGTCTTCCTGAATGCGCACGGAGACCACGTTGGTGTCGCCGAGCAGGTTGTGCAGATCGCCGAGGGTTTCCTGATAGGCGCCCACGAGGAAGGTGCCGAGATAGTATTCCTCGCCTTCCTTGAGCGGATGCAGTTCCAGGGTGGTCTTGAGGCCCTGCGGATCAATGAAGTGGGAGATGCGTCCGTCGCTGTCGCAGGTGAGGTCGGAGAGAATGCCCTGGCGTTCGGGGAATTCGTTGAGCCGGTGAATGGGCATGACCGGGAAGAGCTGATCGATGGCCCAGCTGTCGGGCAGCGACTGGAACACGCTGAAGTTGCAGTAGTAGATGTCCGCGAGCATGGAGTCGATTTCGTTGAGCTCCTTGGGAATGTACTTCACGCGGTTCTTTTCTTCGGAGAGCACGCGCATGATGGCCCAGTAGAAGCGTTCGGCGAGCGTTCTCTGACGCAGGGTGACGCGGCCGGTGATGAAGAGCTGACGCATTTCGTCGTAGTAGTAGATGGCGTCGTTGTAGGCTTCCTGGAGGTTGCGCGGATTGATGTTCTGAAGGGTTTCCTTCAGGTTGCGCACGGGTTCGGGAGCGTCTTCGGGGAGCTCTTCGGGCAGGCTTCCCACTTCGATGAGGCTCACGTCGAGCACGTTGAAGAGCAGAATGGAATAGTAGGCCACGGTGGCGCGGCCCGATTCCGTGACGATGTGCGGATGCGCGATGCCCTGCGCGTCGAGAATGGTCATGACGGCTTCCACCACGTCGGTGCAGTATTCGAGCATGGTGTAGTTGCGGGAGCTCACGTAGTTGGTGTGCGAGCCGTCGTAGTCCACGGCGAGGCCGCCGCCGAGGTCGAGATAGCCCATGGCGGCGCCTTCCTGCACGAGGCTTGCGTAGATGCGCGTAGCTTCCATGACCGCAGCGCGGATGTCGCGGATGTTGGGCACCTGCGAGCCGAGGTGATAGTGCATGAGCTTGAGGGTGTCGAGCATGTCGTGTTCCTTGAGGATGTCCACGACGTCCACGATCTGGGCGGAGGTGAGGCCGAAGGCGGAACGTTCGCCGCCCGATTCCGACCAGTGACCGCTGGCCTTGGTGCTGAGCTTCACGCGCACGCCGATCTGCGGGCGGATGTTCATGCGCTTGGCCTCTTCGAGAATGACCTCGAGTTCGCCGGGCATTTCGAGCACGAAGATGACGTTGAAGCCCATGCTGAGGGCGTGCAGGCCGAGATCGATGAATTCTTCGTCCTTGTAGCCGTTGCAGATGAGGCAGGCTTCGCGGCTCTTGAGCTGGCTGATGGCGGCGATGAGTTCGGCCTTGGAACCGACTTCGAGGCCGTGATGGTAGGCCGCGCCGTACTGGGCGATTTTTTCCACCACCTGCTGCTGCTGATTCACCTTGATGGGGAACACGCCGCGGTAGTCGCCCTTGTAGCCGAGCTCGCTGATGGCGGCGCGGAAAGTCTGATGAAGAAGGGATATCTGGGAGTCCAGAATGTTTTCAATGCGCAGCAGCACGGGCAGGTCGTACCCGCGTTCCTTGAGCTCGCGGATGATTTCCAGAACGCTGACTTCCGGGCCGCCTTCGCGGCCGAACGGGCGGATGACCACTTCGCCCTTTTCGGAGATGTCGAAATATCCGGAACTCCAGTTGCGGATGCCGTACAGATCAACGGAATCCTCCACGGTCCACTTCTGCATAGATTTCTTTCTGGCCAACGATCCTGACTCCTTATGGGATGGGAAAAGAGGGGCGGCTACGCCCCGGAAGGTTGCCCTTTTCAGCGCGCAAGGGCATGATGACGACAGGTACTTCTTCCTTAGAGAGAGCGCCCCCCCTTGTCAAGGACAATCCTCGGAAAGGGGCCTTCTGTAACTATATTGTCATACTTGGCCGCGGCCTTTTCGGGAGGATGAGGGTGTCGCCTTCGCAGCGCTGGATCATGCACATGGACATGGATGCCTTTTTCGCATCCATCGAACAGCTCGACAATCCGTCGCTGCGGGGGCGGGCCGTGGTGGTCGGGGGCGATCATCGGGGCGTGGTGAGCACGTGTTCCTACGAGGCGCGCCGTTTCGGGGTGCATTCGGCCATGTCCATCGCGGAGGCGAAGAGGCGCTGCCCGCAGGCTGTGTACGTGCGGCCGCGGATGCGCCGCTATGCGGAGGTGTCGGCGCTTGTGCGCGAAACGCTGGAGCGCTTTTCGCCGAAGGTGGAGATGGCGTCGGTGGACGAAGCCTATCTGGACGCCACGGGCCTTGAGCGGCTGTTCGGCCCGGTGGATGAGATGGGGCGCGCGCTCAAGGCGGCGGTAAAGGAGGCCACGGGCGGCCTCACCTGTTCCGTGGGCATTGCGCCGGTGAAGTTTCTGGCGAAGATTGCCTCGGAGCAGCGCAAGCCCGACGGTCTTTTTCTGCTTGCGCCGGAGAAGACGGCCGATTTTCTGGCCGCCCTTTCGGTGACGGCCGTGCCCGGCGTGGGACGGCGTTTTTCCGAGGAGCTTGCAAGGCTCGGGGTGAAGACGTGCGGCGACGTGTCGCGCTACGGCGAGGAGTTCTGGCGGCGGCGCTACGGCAAGGCCGGGGTCGTGCTCTGGGAGCGGGCGCACGGCGAGGATCCGCGCGAGGTGGTGCCGTGGACGCCGCCCAAGTCGGAGAGCGCGGAATCGACGCTCGATGTGGATACGCGCGACAGGGAGGTGCTGCGCACCTGGATTCTGCGTCATGCCGAACGGGTGGGGGCGTCGCTGCGGCGTCAGGGGCTGGCCGGGCGCACGGTGACGCTCAAGATAAAGTACGCGGATTTTCATCAGATCACGCGGCAGGTCACGCTGGATCGCCGGATATGCAGCACGGAGAGCATTTACGAGACGGCCTGCGCCGTGCTGGACGGGCTGGATTTGACTGACAGGGTGCGTCTTGTGGGCGTCGGGGTGTCGGGCTTTGAAGCGGGTGCGCCGAAGCAGCTTTCGCTCATGCCGGCAAAGGAGCCGGAAAAGGACGAGGCCAGACGCGGACGGCTGAACATGGCCGTGGACGCGCTGCGTTCCCGCTACGGCGGCGGCGCGGTGATGCGGGGAAGGCTCTTTGAGGCGCAGCAGGAGGAGGATCCCGCGGAGACCGAGCGCCGCAGGGACCGCGCCGAGGGACGGATGCTGCGGGAGAAGCACTGAAAAAAGAAGACGCGGAACGCCCGGAGCCGGGCCGAATTTGGGGCATCCGCAGAAAGAGGCGCAGCAGGCCGGGGAAGAGAGCTGTTTTGGCGTGGAAGGCGCGGCGCGTGGAACGAGGCCCGGGGCGTTTGCCGCTTTGCAGCGGGGTCGGGTATCGCCTCAGGCGCAACGCCTGCTTGCAGCGGAGCTCGATGTTCTTTCGAGCGCGGAGAGCCTGAGGGGTGAAGGCGCGGGCCGCCGGAAGGCCGCGCGGCAGGGCGCGCCCGCAGGTCTGTGAAGGCTTCCGCGGTCGGCAAATTTTTATGTTATTGCGTGATGGTCGCGCCGGAACGTTGCCGCGCCTGCGGGAGTGCTATTCCGCAATCACGAACAGGCCCCGGTAGCGGAGACTCAGCGAACGCGCCGTTTTCTCGGCGATGGAGCGGGAGTGATAGGGGCCGAGCTGCACGAAGTTCAGATCGTTGCCGTCGTGTCGCGCGATGCGGCAGCCGTAGCCCTGCGTGCGCATGAAGTCCGCGAGGTTCACGGCGCGCGGCCGCTCGCGGAACGAGCCTATCTGCACGTAGAACAGGCCGAGCATGTCGCCGTCCGGGGTGAAGAGGGAAGGTTCGCCGCCGCGCTCAAGCGAGACGAGGCGCACGCGCGCCGTGCCTTTGCCTATCATGCCGAGGTCGCGCGCCGCAGCGCGGGAAAGGTCGATGATGCGGCTGTCCACAAAGGGGCCCCGGTCGTTGATGCGCACTTCCGTGGTGCGGCCGTTGTCCAGATTGATGACCCTGAGGCGCGTGCCGAAGGGCAGCAGCTTGTGCGCGGCCGTCATGGCGTTCTGATTGTAGCGTTCGCCGTTGGACGTGGTTTTGCCGTGAAAGCCCGGACCGTACCAGGAGGCCACGCCGGTTTCCACGAAGTTGCGCGCCGACTGCAGCGGATAATAGGTTTTCCCGCGCACAGTGTAGGCCTTGGTTCCCCGGTAGCGGCCGTTCTGATAGCCGTTTTTGGAGGAACAGCCGCCGACAAGGGCGGCCGCGACGAAAAGGCACACAAGCACGAAAAGTGATCGACGTATGTTGAACATGGGCATCTGTTGAAGCGTCCCCGAAATCCGGCACACCATGTGCCCGGCGACGGGCGGCGTTTCGGCCATCATGAGGCATGCGCGACAATTTGTCCAGAGCGCTTGTGCGCAGCCTTGCCGTCTTTTCCCCGGGGCTTCGGTTGCGGCGTCTTGCCGCCGCATGGAGGCGGGAGTCGGAGCGGCTCGCCGCGTCGCAGCAGGCGTTTTCTCCGCTCTTTTTTGCGCGATACTTTGCGTGCTCCTGCCGTTGCCTCTGCCGGACGCGGGCGGAAGAAAGGGGCCGCGCCGGGAAAATATGCGGAAAAGTGGGCGATGACCATTTGCCAAATACAAGGCCTTGACTTATCTTCTGCCTTGTTCCAACGACATTTTCTGGAGATACCCATGATCAAGTTCCTGATCGGCAAAATATTCGGTACCCGTAACGAACGCTACCTTCGTTCTCTGCGACCCAAGCTGAAGAAGTGCAACGCCCTTGAACCTCAGATGAAGGCGCTCACCGACGAGGAGATTCCCGCAAAGCTCGCGGAATACCGCGACCAGGTGCAGAACGGCGGCCGCTCGCTCGACGACGTGCTGCCCGAAGTGTTCGCTCTGGTGCGCGAAGCCTCTTCGCGCGTGATGGGCATGCGTCATTACGACGTGCAGCTTGTGGGCGGCATGGTGCTTCACGCCGGAAAGATTGCGGAAATGAAGACCGGCGAAGGCAAAACCCTTGTGGCCACGCTTCCCGTGGTACTCAACGCGCTTTCCGGCAAGGGCGTCCACGTGGTCACCGTGAACGACTACCTCGCCCGCCGCGACGCGGAGTGGATGGGCCGTCTGTACAACTTCCTCGGACTGAGCGTGGGCGTCATCGTGCAGGGCCTCACCGACGAGGAGCGCAAGGCCGCCTACGCCTGCGACATCACCTACGGCACCAACAACGAATTCGGCTTCGACTACCTGCGCGACAACATGAAGTTCTACGCCGAGCAGCTTGTGCAGCGCGGCCACAACTTCGCCATCGTGGACGAAGTGGACTCCATTCTCATCGACGAAGCGCGCACCCCGCTCATCATTTCCGGCGCGAGCGACGAATCCACCGAGCTGTATCAGGCCATGGACGCCGTGGTTCGTCAGCTCAAGGCCGAGGAAGACTACACCATCGACGAAAAGTCCAAGACGGCCATGCTCACCGACGCGGGCGTGGCCAAGTGCGAAAAGATTCTCGGCATCGAGAACCTGTTCGATCCGGCGAGCATCGCCTATCAGCATCACATTCTTCAGTCGCTCAAGGCGCATCACTGCTTCAAGCGCGACGTGGACTACATCGTGAGCGACGAGGGCAAGGTGGTCATCGTGGACGAGTTCACGGGCCGACTCATGCCCGGCCGCCGTTTCAGCGACGGTCTGCATCAGGCGCTCGAAGCCAAGGAAGGCGTGAAGGTCGAGGCCGAAAACCAGACGCTCGCCAGCATCACCTTCCAGAACTACTTCCGCATGTACGACAAGCTCGCGGGCATGACCGGCACGGCCCAGACCGAAGCCGTGGAATTCGACCAGATCTATCATCTGGAAACCATCACCATTCCCACGAACAAGCCCATGATCCGCAAGGATCTGCCCGACCTCATCTTCCGCACGCAGCGGGAAAAGTATCACGCCATCATCGAGTCCATCAAGGAACTCTACAAGACCGGGCAGCCCGTGCTGGTGGGCACGATTTCCATTGAAACTTCCGAACTGCTTTCCTCCATGCTCAAGAAGGAAGGCGTGCCGCACAGCGTGCTGAACGCCAAGCATCACGCCGAAGAAGCCGCCATCGTGGCGCAGGCCGGTCAGAAGGGCCACGTGACCATCGCCACCAACATGGCCGGCCGCGGCACCGACATCGTGCTCGGCGAGGGCGTGAAGGAACTCGGCGGTCTGCACATTCTGGGCACGGAACGTCATGAAAGCCGCCGCATCGACAATCAGCTGCGCGGCCGCGCCGGTCGTCAGGGCGATCCGGGTTCCTCCCGCTTCTACCTCTCGCTGGAAGACAACCTCATGCGCATTTTCGGTTCGGAACGCATTTCCGGCCTCATGGAAAAGCTGGGCATGAAGGAAGGCGAGCCCATCGAGAACCGCATGGTGTCCAAGGCCATCGAAAACGCGCAGAAGCGCGTGGAAGGCCACAACTTTGAAATCCGCAAGACGCTGCTCGACTACGACAACGTCATGAACCAGCAGCGCGAGGTGATCTACACCCTGCGCCGCGATCTCATGCAGCTGCCCGACGTGGAAGGCGTGCTCTTCGACTTCGTGGACGAGGTGCTGGACAACATCTATCAGCCCGTGGAAGCGCACAAGGAAGCGCCCGACGCGCAGATGTGCACCGAGGTGAACAGCCGCCTCATGGAAACGCTGAACATCGCGCGCACCATGCCCGATCTGACCATGAGCGCCATTCCTTCGCGCGAGCAGTCGCTTGAGGCCGTGAAGAAGATATTCCAGGAGCTGCACGAGGAAGCCGGCCCCGTGTACAACGATATTCTGCGCTACTTCCTGCTGGAGTCCCTGGACCGCTGCTGGAAGGATCATCTGCGCGCCATGGACTACCTGCGCGAAGGCATAGGCCTGCGCGGCTACGCCCAGCGCGATCCCAAGCGCGAGTACCAGAGCGAAGGTCTGGCCATGTTCAAGGAGATGCTGTTCCGCATCCATGAGGGCGCGCTGACCTCGCTCACGCACGTGCGCATGAGACGTGTGGAAGCCGAAGAAGCGGCCCCCGCCGAAGGCGCGGAAGGCGAAGCCGGAGCGCAGGCTGCCGAAACTGCGCCCGCCGAAGCCTCTGCCGAACAGGCTCCTTCTCAGGAAGCCGCGCCGGAGAGCGCGCCTGCCGAGCCTCAGCAGCCCGAACCTGCCGCGGAACCGGAGCCCGAGGCCGAACCTCAGCCCGAGGCAAAAGCCGAAGCGGAGCCTCAGAAGGCCGAGCCCGTGCTGAACCTGCGCCACAAGACCGATCCCGCCGCTCTGGGCGACGGCGGAGCCTCCGCCGCGAAGGAGGAGCATCACATGTACAACGGCGTGAAGGTCGGCCGGAACGATCCCTGCCCCTGCGGCAGCGGCAAGAAGTTCAAGAAGTGCTGCGGCAGAAACCTGTAATGCGCTGACATTCTCCCCGCGGCGTCTTCGGATTCCGCGGGGATTTTTGTATCCTGCGCAGGCGGGTATGGCGCGCGTCGCCCGATATGCCGAAAGGCGCGTGTGTTTGCGCGAGGCTGCGGGGCGGCGTGAAGCCGGAAGCTCGGCAGGGCAGGGAAACGCTTTTCCGGCCTCCCGGCAGCGGAACTGACGCCGGGGCCGCGGAAGCGGCGCACGAACGGATGCCTCGAACGCTTCGGGCGCGAAGCGTCGAGCAGAAGGGCGGGAGTTCGGAGAAACGCCGAGTGCCGCCCGGCGGATGCGTCCTTGCGGGTGCTGGCGTGGGAGACCTGTGCCGCGTACGGGCGCTGTGCAGTGTTGCAGGCACAAGGCATGAGCGAGAACGCCCCCGCAGGGCAAAGACAAACGGCGAAGAGAAAAGGAGGCGAGGCGATGATACGCAGAGCGATGGAAAGCGACGTTGACGCGGTGGAGCGACACTACACCGAGCTGCTGACCTTTGAGCAGGAGCACGGCAGCAGCACCAACTGGGAGCTTGGCGTGTATCCCACCCGGGCCGTGGCGGAAAAGGGCGTGAAGGACGGCACGCTGTACGTGCTGGAAGAGAACGGCGAGGCCTGCGCCAGCATGATCCTCAACCATGTGCAGCTCGACGCCTACGCCTCGATCCCTTGGGAATATGCGGCGGAGCCGGACAAGGTGCTGGTCATTCACACGCTGTGCGTGCCGCCCTCGCAGGCGGGGAAGGGAATCGGAAAGCGCATGGTGCTCTTTGCGCTGGAAGAGGCGGCGCGGCGCGGCTGCGAGGTGATGCGCCTCGACACCTGGGAGAACAACAAGCCCGCCGCAAACCTGTACCTCAGGCTGGGCTTCCGCTACGCCGGAAAGGCCGCGGTGATGTTTGAGGGAGCCATTGCGGAGAATCTGATTTTTCTGGAAAAGCGCATCTGACGGCGCAAGGCGCGCTCTTTGACGCAGCCTGTTCCGGCTGCGCCTGCAGGCGGCGCCGAACAGAGCAGCATAGAAGGAGTTTCCACGAAAAAGGCGGGGAGGAACGTGAGTTCCTCCCCGCCTTCTTTTACAGCAATGAGAGCCCCGGCTTACTTCTTCTTGGACTGCTTCACCGCAGCGGCGATGAAGTCCTTGAACAGCGGATGCGCGTGCATGGGACGGGACTTGAATTCAGGATGGAACTGGCAGCCCACGAACCAGGGATGATCGGGCAGTTCCACGATTTCCACGAGCGTGCCGTCGGGCGAGGTGCCGCTGAACACCATGCCGTGCTGGCTGAGGGTTTCGCGGAAGGCGTTGTTGAATTCGTAACGATGACGATGACGTTCGGAGATTTCTTCCTGCTTGTAGGCTTCGGCGGCCTTGGTGCCGGGCAGCAGGGCGCAGGGATACGCGCCGAGGCGCAGGGTGCCGCCCTTGTTGCTGGCTTCGTCGCGCACTTCCACGGAGTTCTTGCGGAAGTCGTACCATTCGGTCATGAGGTAGATGACCTTTTCATCGGTGAGCGGATCGAATTCCTCGGAATTGGCCTTGGAAAGACCGGCCACGTGACGGGCGAATTCGATGACGGCGCACTGCATGCCGAGGCAGATGCCGAAGAAGGGAATCTTGTTTTCGCGGGCGTAGCGGATGGCTTCAATCTTGCCTTCCACGCCGCGGTAGCCGAAGCCGCCGGGCACGAGGATGCCGTCGCAGCCCTTGAAGATTTCGCGGGTGTTGTCGGCGGTGACTTCTTCGGAATTGACGTATTTCAGATTGACGGAAACATGGTTGGCCACGCCGGCGTGAACGAGGGCTTCGTGCAGGCTCTTGTAGGCTTCCTTGAGATCGACGTACTTGCCCACGATGGCGATGTTCACCTTGTTCTTGGCGGCTTCGTCGAAGTCGTTCATGAGCTTGATCCAGCCGGAGAGGTCGGCGTTGCGCGCAGGCAGGCGCATCATGATGGCCACCTTCTGGTCGAAGCCTTCCTCATAGAACTTGAGCGGCACGCCGTACACGTTCTTCACGTCCACGGAGGTGAACACGGCGTCTTCGTCCACGTTGCAGAACAGGGCGATCTTCTTCTTGAGTTCGGAAGGAATGGTCTGCTCGCAGCGGCAGAGAATGATGTCGGGCTGAATGCCGATGGAAAGCAGTTCCTTCACGCTGTGCTGCGTGGGCTTGGTCTTGTATTCGCCCGCGGCGTGCAGATAGGGCACGAGGGTGAGGTGAATGTTCAGGCAGTTGTTGCGGCCGATGTCGGAACGGAGCTGGCGGATGGCTTCGAGGAAGGGCAGGCCTTCGATGTCGCCCACCGTGCCGCCGATTTCGATGATGGCCACGTCGGGGGGATTGTCGCCTTCGGTGAGGCTCAGGATGGTGCGCTTGATTTCATCGGTGATGTGCGGAATCACCTGCACGGTGCCGCCGAGATAGTCGCCGCGGCGTTCCTTGTTGATGACGTTGTAGTAGATGCGTCCGGAAGTGGTGTTGTTGCGCTGGGACAGGGAAACGTCGAGATAGCGTTCGTAGTGGCCGAGGTCGAGGTCGGTTTCCGCGCCGTCGTCGGTCACATAGACTTCGCCGTGCTGGAAGGGATTCATGGTGTCGGGGTCGACGTTGATGTAGGGGTCGAGCTTCTGGATGGTCACGGAAAGGCCGCGGGCCTTCAGCAGAGCGCCAAGCGAAGCCGAGGCCAGTCCTTTTCCGAGAGAGGAAAGCACACCGCCGGTAACAAAAATGAATTTGGTTTTCATGAATGAGCCCTTCTATGGAAAATTGATGGGAAATTTAAATAATAAACGTACCTTCCTGCCCTGTTTTCAGCGGAAAGGCACCCCGATGACGCATTGCGCTCTTGTCCCTTATACTTGATAGCCCCCGGGAAAGAAAGCACTAAATCACGCCTTCGGAAAATTTTTCCTCCGTCCCCGGAAAGGGACGCCCTCGTCGCAAACGCCGGATGTTCTGCGTCGCGCACGGGGAGCGGAGCGCCATGTTCCCCGTGACCGCCAAAGAGGCTCTCCGACCTGCGCCGGAAGGTTTCCTTTTGCGCTTTCAAGGCGCAACCTTTCGTTTTCCCTCGAAAAAACGGAAAGCTGCAACGCCTTGTCGTCTGTTTTGCCCGAAGGCGGAAAGACAAATGTTCCGTCGCTTTTTCTGCTGAAAAAGAAAAAGCGAGCGCTGCTCCCGCGAGACATTCGCGCATCATCTCGACGCGGCCTCTTCCCAGACTTTCCGGCTTCTGTCAATCTTTTTTCTTACGCCGGCCCAGGTTTTCCCGGTGAGGAAGGAGCGGGGAAAGGCTTCCTGCATGGCGAGCAGCACGTCCGCCGTCACGGTAAAGGAAAGCTCGTCCGCGGCCATGAAGGGGCGGCACGACGGATCGGAACCGCCGACCACGGCCTTTTTGAGGCCACGCCGCCGCCAGCTGAGCGGCCAGGCGAAAATGTTGGCGCAGCCGGAGCCGAAGGGCATGACCACGGCGTTGTGATCGTCGAGGGCGAATCCGGCGAGCATGGACAGACCTGTGAGCACCTCGCCCCGGCAGCGGAAGGTGACGAGCAGCGGCTCTTCGCCTTCGGCAAACTGAGAGAGGGGGCGCGCCGCGCAGAAGGGCGCGGGGGCGGGCTGCACGTCGATGTCGCGGAGAAATCGGCGCATGGAATCGGGCGAGGGGAGATAGCGTTCGCCTTCTCCGCCTTCCCATCCGGTGGTGACGAAGTGAACGATGCGCTCCGGCGCGGGAAGCCGGTAGCCGAGATAGACCCATCCGCCCATGCAGGTGCATGCGTCGGCGGCGAAGTGGACGCAGGTTTTCCTGTCAAAGGCTAGGCGCAGATAGTTGATGATGCAGGCGTGTCCCCTGTCCGGCGGGGGAGTGAGAGAGGATGAGGGAGCCTTTTCGGCGTAGAAGACGCCCAGCGGCTCTTCGCAGCCGAGCAGCTCAAACATGTTCTGAAGGCGTGAGGTGTCCAGCATGTCGGCTCCTCTGTGACAAGGTGCGCGGAATAATAAAGCGTACAGGACGGAAGATGCCGTGTCAACGCAGCGCCCCGGCAGCCTCGCGTTGCCCTTTCCCGTCTTTTCCTGCCCCATAAAAAAAAGAAGCCGACACGACCGGAACCTTGTTCCGAAGCCGTGCCGACTCCCTGATGAAAAGTTTTGAAAGGAAGGATGGGGGCCCGGGGGAAGGAGGGAAAACTTTTTAATTGGGGGGCGCAAC